>JAKAMQ010000107.1 GCA_021812805.1 Acidobacteriota bacterium | reverse complement strand
GCTCGGCCTCTATCCTGTCAGCGACGGGTGGTACCTGCGCCAGCGCATCGCCCAGCGGAAGGGCCTCACGCCGGACCGGGTGATCCTCGGCAATGGCAGCAGCGAGATCCTGGAGATGGTGGCCAAGGCCGCCCTCCTCGAAGGCGGCAGCGCGGTCATCCCCAAGCACAGCTTCGCCATCTACGGCATCGCCACCCAGACCGCCGGCGGACGGGTCATCGAATCCCGCGCCAGCGCCACGGAACTCGATGCCGATGACATCCTCCGCTGCGTCGCGCCGGACACGCGGCTGGTCTACCTGGGCCATCCCAACAACCCCACCGGCATCCGCCTGGAGCGCGCGGCCCTGGAGCGCCTCGTGCGCGAGCTGCGCGAGGACATCATCCTGGTGGTGGACCAGGCCTATGCAGAATACGAGGATCCCGCCGAGTACCCCGACGCCGCCGCCTACCTGGACGAGCGCCCGAACCTGCTCGTCCTTCATACCTTCTCCAAGATCCACTGCCTGGCGGGCATGCGGATGGGCTATGGGATGGGTTCCCGCGAGATCATGCAGTACCTGGAGCGGGTCCGGAGCCCCTTCAACACCAATCACCTCGCCCAGGTGGCTGCGGAAACCGCTGTGCAGGATCTGGCTTTCGAGGCCTTCTCCCGCCAGAAGAACCGCGAGGCCCGCGCCGCTTTCGTGGCCGAGGCCGCGAAGCACCGCTGCCGCCTGTCGGGCAACAGCGGGAACTTCATCCTGCTGGAGAGCGCCTTCCCCGCCGCCGAGCTGTTCCAGGAACTGCTCAAGCGCGGCGTCATCGTGCGTCCCATGCAGGGCTACGGGCTCCCGAACCACATCCGGGTCTCCTTCGGCAAGCCCGAGGAGATGGAGGCCTTCTGGAAGGCCGCCGCGCCCCTGCTGGACGGCGGCTGCTGATTGGGGCCAGTCGCCGACGAGATCGGACGCCTGCGCGCCCTGCTCGCGCAAGGTGTGAGGGCCACGTGCCGCGAGGGCCTGGAGCGTCTGCGCGCCCGCTACAGGGCTGAACCATCGGCCTTCCCTCCGGCGGCGATCGAGGCCCTGAAGGCCCTGGCGTCCGAGCTGGAGGCCACCCCGGACCTGCTCGCCGCCTTGAAGGCCACCTTCGGCTACAGCGGCTTCCGCCCGGGCCAGCGGGAGATCATCGAAGCCATCCTCGCGGGACGCGATGTGCTGGGCGTCATGCCCACGGGCGCCGGCAAGTCCCTCACCTACCAGCTGCCCGCGCGCCTGCTGGGCGGCGTGACCCTGGTGGTGTCGCCCCTCATCGCGCTGATGAAGGATCAGGTGGATGCCCTCACCGAGGCCGGCCTCCGCGCGACGTTCCTGAATTCCAGCCTGGCTCCGGAGGCCCGGCGCGAACGCATCCGGGCGCTGATGAAGGGCGAGATCGAGCTGGTCTATGCCGCGCCCGAAGGCCTCGATCTCTACCTGGCCGACCTCCTGCGCGAGGTGGACCTCCGCCTCATCGCCGTGGACGAAGCCCACTGCATCAGCCACTGGGGCCACGATTTCCGCCCAGCCTACCGGACTCTCACGGGCCTGAAGCGCCGCTTCCCCGGGGTTCCGGTGCTGGCCCTCACGGCCACCGCCACGCCGGAGGTGCGCCTCGACATCGCCGAGCAGCTGGAGATGCGTTCGCCCCTGGAGGTGAAGGGGTCCTTCTTCCGCGCCAACCTGCGCATCAGCGCCTACCGCAAGGGTGCCGAGGGCCAGCCGCCCGTGCGGGAGGCCCTGCTCCGGCTGGCGCTGGCGCGGCGCGGCGAGAGCGGCATCATCTACTGCCTGTCGCGGAAATCCGTAGAGGCCACGGCGGCCTACCTCTCCGAGCGCGGCCTGCGCGCCGCGGCCTACCATGCGGGCCTGGACACGGAGGCCCGCAGCCGCGCGCAGGATGCCTTCCAGCGGGACGACGTGGACGTCATCGTCGCCACGGTCGCCTTCGGCATGGGCATCGACAAGAGCAACATCCGCTATGTCATCCACCGCGACCTGCCCAAGAGCATCGAGGGCTGGTACCAGGAGATCGGGCGCGCCGGGCGGGACGGTGCGAATTCCGACTGCATCCTCTTCTATGGCTGGGGCGATGTGCTCAGCTACGACCGGTTCACCGATGGATTGGAGCCTGCCCTGGCCCAGGCGCAGCAGCGTCAGACCCGCGACCTGTTCCGGCTGGCGGAATCGGCGCGTTGCCGCCACCAGGCCCTGCTGGCCCATCTCGGCGAACGCATGGCGCCCTGCGGGGGCTCCTGTGACATCTGCGCGGGCCTGGATCCCCTGGCCACAGCCGCGCCCGTTCCAGGCGGGCGGCGAGGCTCGCCGCGGGGCGAGCGGGCACCGGTGCCACCGGGCCCCGTGGAAGGCGAAGCGGCCCTCTATGCCGAGCTGAAAGCGCTGCGCAAGCGCCTAGCCGATGCCCGCGGCGTGCCCGCCTACGTGGTGTTCAACGATGCCACCCTCCAGCAGATGGCCCGGTTCCGGCCCGCTTCCGAAGCGGAGTTCCTCGCCCTCAGCGGCGTCGGGCCGAAAAAGCTGAGCGAGTACGGCGGCGCCTTCCTCGCCCTGCTACGCGCGGACGAGTGAGGCGATTTCCGTCACATTTCCCGCGCCCAGGCCGCGCCAGGCCTGCATTTCCATCTCCAAGCGGATCGCCAGGTCTTGTGGGCTCCCCTCGGGACCATTAAGGTTGGAATGTATTTCGTACCCAGGCATCTTCTGTCTGGACACTCTTCAGAGGTGATCGCATGACGTTCGGAGAACGCTCCCGCGAAGCGGGACGCATGCTGTTCTACGCAGGAAAGAACTGGATCACGATCCTGGGCTTCCTCCTCACCACCGGCACCGGTGTGAGCATGGTCATCTTCTGGGGCCAGGAGCTGGTGAGTTCCCGGCCGATCCATCCCTACGCCGGGATCCTGCTCTTCGTCATGCTTCCCGGTCTCTTCGTGGTGGGCCTGCTCCTCATGCCCCTGGGCATCGTCCTCCGGCGCCGCAAGCTCAAGCACACCGGCACCCTGCCCACCATCTATCCCCAGGTGGACTTCACCCAACCCGCGGTTCGCCACCTGCTGCTGGGCGTGGGACTCGCCACCGCGGCCAACATCATCATCGTGGGCACCGCCAGTTTCAAGGGCGTGGAGTACATGGACTCCACCCGCTTCTGCGGCCTGACCTGCCACACGGTCATGCAGCCGGAATACACGGCCTTCCTGGATTCCCCGCATTCCCGCGTGGGCTGCGCCCAGTGCCACATCGGCCCCGGCGCCAGCTGGTTCGTGAAATCCAAACTCTCCGGCACCCGGCAGCTCTTCGCAGTGCTCTTCAAGACCTACCACCGGCCCATCGAGGATCCCGTGAAGAACCTCCGCCCGGCCCGGGAAACCTGCGAGCAGTGCCACTGGCCCAACAAATTCACCAACGACAAGCTCTACATCCACACCAAGTACGCGGATGACGAGGCCAACACGCCCTCCACGTCCGTCCTCCTGGTGAAGATCGGTGGCAACACCGCCCTCGGACAGGTGGGGATCCACGGCTTCCACATGGCGGCAGGCACCACCATCAGCTACGTGAGCACGGACGCGCATCGTCAGGTCATTCCCGAGGTCACCTACCGCGACAAGACCGGCAAAGTCGAAGTCTTCAAGGCGGACGGATTCAATGCCATCCCGGCGGCGACCCTGGCCAAGGGCGAGACCCGCGTCATGGACTGCATTGACTGCCACAACCGCCCCACCCACGAGTTCCTGCTGCCCGATCGCGCCGTGGACAACGCCATGGGCGCCGGCGCCATCAGTCCCACTCTGCCCTACATCAAGAAGAAGGCCATCGAGGTGCTGAAGGTCAACTACCCGGACCGCAACACGGCCCGTCAGCAGATCCCCGCGGCCATCACCGCCTTCTACCAGTCCTCCTATCCCGCGGTGTACCAGCAGCACCAGGATCTCGTGAACCAGGCGGCCCAGAGCGTGCTGGCCATCTACCTGCGGAACATCTTCCCCGCGATGAAGGTCACCTGGGGCGTCCACCCGAACAACCTGGGCCACGACGACTTCCCGGGCTGCTTCCGCTGCCACGATGGCAGCCACACCGCCGCGGACGGCACGACGATCCCGGCGGACTGCGACACCTGCCACGTGCTTCTGGCCCAGGATGAGAAGGATCCCAAGATCCTCAAGGAACTCGATCTGACCCAGTAGCCGTCATCCGACATGAAGCAGGGGCGCCTCTCACGGGGCGCCCCTTTTTCGTGTCCCGTGGACCGGAGGCGGTCCTGGCTCCAGAATCGAGACATGGACCTGATGCCCGCCCACCCCGCGCCGCTGCCCTTGATCGCCCTCGACGGGCCCAGCGGGGTGGGCAAATCCACCACCGCCCGGCGCGTGGCCCAGGCGCTCGGGTGGGACTACCTGGACACCGGCGCCATGTACCGCGCCGTGACCCTGGCGGTGACCCGAACGGGGGCCGATCCCGCGGACCGGGCCGCGCTGGATCGCGTCCTGTCGGAGCTCTCCCTGGCCCTCGAAGGCCCCCGCGTCTTCCTCGCCGGAGCGGATGTGAGCGAGGCCATCCGCAGCCCGGAGGTGACCCGCGCCGTTTCCCGGGTCAGCGCGGAAGCCCGGGTGCGCGAGGTGATGGTGGAGCAGCAGCGTGCCCTCGGCCAGCGGGGGCGCTGGGTGGTGGACGGCCGCGACATCGGCACGGTGGTGTTCCCGGAGGCCTGCTGCAAGATCTTTCTCACCGCCAGCCCCGAAGCCCGGGCCCAGCGGCGCTACCTGGAGCTGGAAGCCAAAGGCTCCGCCCCGGCCTTCGAG
Source organism: Acidobacteriota bacterium (assembly GCA_021812805.1). GTDB lineage: Bacteria > Acidobacteriota > Holophagae > Holophagales > Holophagaceae > Geothrix. Next base: position 5,184 of record JAKAMQ010000107.1, on the reverse strand, counting down.
GAGGTGCTGGCCGATCTCCAGCGCCGGGATGCGGCCGACAGCACCCGCGCCGTGGCGCCGCTGCGGAAGGCCGAGGACGCGCTGGAGCTGGATTCCAGCCACCTCAGCCTGGAGGCGGTGGTGGCCCGGATCGTGGACCACCACCGCCGCCACGGGTAACGCCTTACCAGATCCGCACGCGGTCCGTGGGCGCCAGGTAGAGCTTCTGGTCGGGTTTCACGCCGAAGGCGGCGTACCAGGCATCGAGGTTGCGCACGGTGTCGGCACGGTACTCGGCGGGGGCGTGGCCATCGGACACCAGCCGCTGGCGCAGGGCGGCTTCGCGCATCTTGGTGCGCCAACTCTGGCCGAAGCTCAGGAAGAACTGCTGGTCGCCGGTGAATCCATCCACCACGGGCGCGGGCTTGCCCCCCAGCGAGAGGTGGAAGGCGTCGAGGGAAGCAGCCAATCCCGCCACATCGGCGATGTTCTCGCTGAGGGTGAGCTTGCCGTTCACATGGGCATCCGGGAAGGGTCGGTACGCGTCGAACTGGCGTACCAGCTGATCGCCCGAGGCGGTGAAGTGGGCGAAATCCTTCGGCGTCCACCAGTTCTCCAGGCGTCCCTCGGCATCGAAGAGGGCGCCCTGGTTGTCGAAGCTGTGGCTGATCTCATGGCCCATGATCGCCCCGATGGAGCCATAGTTCATGGCCGCGGGCCGTTTCGGATCGAAGAAGGGCGGCTGCAGGATGGCAGCCGGGAAGTTGAGGGCGTTCATCACCGGCAGGTTCACGGCATTCACCGTCTGCGGGGTCATCACCCACTCGCCGCGGTCCACGGGCCGGCTGAGCTTGGCGATGGCCCGATGCAGGTGGAACAGCTCCACGCGGTCCGCGTTGCCCAGGGCATCGCCCCGCTTGATCAGGAGGCCCCGGTCGTCCTGCCAGTGGTCGGGGTAGCCCACGAACACCTTCAGCGCGGCGAGCTTGGCCTTGGCTTTGGCCTTCGTCTCGGGGGCCATCCAGTCCAGGTGGTCAATGCGCGCGCGGAAGGCCGCCAGGATGTTCTGGACCATGGCTTCGGCCTGGGCCTTCGCGGAGGCCGGGAAGTACTTCGCGACGTAGCGCCGTCCCACCGCCTCGCCCAGGGCGGCGTTGGTGGCATCCACGGCCCGGGCCTGGAGGGCGCGGTTCTGCGGGGTGCCCATGATCACCTTCCCGTGGAACGCGAAGGCCGCCTCGCCGAAGGCCTTCGGCAGCACGGCGGCGCGATGGTCCAGGGCGTGGAAGCGGAGGTAGTCCTTCCAGGTCGCCAGCGGCTGGCTGGCCACCAGGGCCGACAGGCCCGTGATGGCGGCGGGCTGCCAGGCCACGAAGGTCTGTTGCGCCCCCAGGCCCGCGGCCGCGAAATAGGCGTCCCAGTCGAGGCCCGGAGCCCGGGTGGCGAAGTCCTGCCGCGTCCAGTGGTTGTCGCCGCGGCGCACCTCCTCCGTCTCCTCCCGGCTGACATGGACTTCCGCCATGCGATGCTCCAGATCGAGGATGCGGGCCGCCCGGGCCTGCGCATCCTTCTCGCCGGAGAGGGCCAGAACCTTGGCGACATAGGCCTGATAGGCCTCACGGACCGTCTTCATGCGGGGCGAGGGATCCAGGTAGTAGTCCCGGTCGGGCATGCCCAGGCCGCCCTGGATCAGGAAGGGGGCATAGCGGGTGGGGTGATCCAGGTCCGCGGCCACCCAGAGGCCGAACAGGTTATCGGTGTAGGTGTTCGTCGCATTGAGCACATCCACATCCGCGCGGAGGGTGCTGCCGAGATAGCTGGCCAGGGCCTTGCGATCCGTGATGGCGGCAATCCCGGCCAGCAGCGGCTGGACGGGCTTCAGGCCCGCGGCATCAATGGCGGTCCGGTCCAGGAAGCTGGCGTAGAAATCGCCGATCTGCTGGGTCTCCGAACCCGCCGGGGCCTTGGCCTGGGCGGCCGCGCGGATGATGTCGCCCGTGCGGCGGTTCGTGAGGTCGAAGAGGTGGTTGAACGGGCCCTCCGAACTGCGGTCCGCCGCGATCACCGTGCGCTGGTACCAGCCCCCGTTCGCATAGGCGAAGAAGTTGTCTCCGGGCGCCACGGCGCGGTCCATGCCCGCGAAATCGAGACCTGCGGCCTGACCCCTCGAGACGGCCTTGGGGGCCGGAGCGGCCAGAAGCGCCGGCTGCCCCACGACCAGGGCAACCGCGAGCAGAGACCATCGTTTCCAGGACATGCGCATGGAACCTCCCATCCAGCCGCGCCCCTCGGGCGCGCAGCCTCCCAGGATGCCACGGCTCCGCTGCCGGAGTTCTTTCCCGACTGCACCGGAACATCCCCCGCCCCGGGCGCACCCGGGGTATGGTTCTTCCAATCCTGGAGCTGGCCATGCCCTTCCGCCCCACCCTCCTTCTCGCCGCCTCCATCCTGTGCTCCGCGCCCCTCCTGGCCGAAACGCCCAAGCCCCCCCAAATGGATCCCAAGATCCTCCAGGGCTTGATGAACCAGGGGATGCCCGTGGCCGAACATGCCCGCCTCCGCGACTACGTGGGCACCTGGGCCACACATCAGACAGACTGGCTGCCCACCGGGAAAGCCTGGAACGAAGCCGATGGCACCGCCACCTGCCACCTGACGCTCGGGGGCCGTTTCGTCCAGGAGGACTACACCGCCGCCCTGGACGGGCACCCTTTCCACGCCATGGGCCTGATGGGATTCGACCGGCAGGCGAAATCGTACATCCTGCTGTGGATGGACGACCTGAACACCGGATTCATGTCCCTAGCGGGCACCTTCGACGGCACGGGGCGGGTGCTGACCCTGCTCGGGGCGCTGCCCCAGGGGGCTGTCGGCCAGGTCGCCGCCCCCGGCTGGCGCGTGACGGACACCTGGTGGGACGTCAACCACCACGCCGTGGTCTGGTGGGGGCTGAGCTCCGCCGGCCAGCCGTCGAAGCTCTCCCAGATCCTCTACACCCGGCAGCTCCCCTGAGCGTTCAGTAGCCTTCACCCTCCGCGGCGGCCTTCACCTTGCCCCGGTGGAAGCGGAACAGGAAGGTGTAGTAGGCCAGCACGAGCAGGAAGGCGATGAACCACCAGCCCAGGGCGGCATGGAGGCCCACGGTGCCCGCCAGGGCATTCTGGGCCGTCAGCGAGTAGGCGGGATCCAGGGTGGACTTCAGCATCACCGGATAGACGCAGGCCGCCGTGGCCGCCAGGATCCCCAGGATGAAGGCGCCCGATCCGAGGAAGGCCATCAGGTGGCGCCCGGCCTTCAGGCCACTGAACACGAGCAGCAGCCCAGCCAGGAAGAGGGCCACCGCCACCCAGGCCAGGGGCGCGTGGGGGAGCGCACGGAACAGCGTGGGCGTCACCTTGAAGCTGGCCGCCGTGGCCGCCAGCCACAGGACCACCACCGCCCCCCAGAGGCGGGGCGCGAGGGCCGCGGCACGGTCATGGACGGGGCCGCCGGTCCTCCAGGCCAGGAAGACGGAGCCGTGGGCCGCCACCGTCACCAGGGCGAAGATCCCGATGAGCACGGTGTACCAGTCCAGGATCCCGGGCTGGGCGCTCACCCGGAAATTCGTCCACAGTGCCAGTTCGAAGTAGCCTGACCCGTCCAGGGGCACCCCCCGCAGCACATTGCCCAGCGCCGCGCCCAAGAGCACCGGCAATACGAAGCTGGCCACGGTGAAGCCCGCATCCCACAGCTGGCGCCAGAGGACATCCTGCACATGGGAACGGAATTCGATGGCGATGGCCCGCAGGATGAGGAACCAGAGCACCAGGAACAGGGCGAGGTAGAAGCCCGAGAACCCGGCTGCGAGCACCTTCGGGAAGGCCAGGAACATGGACCCGCCCCCGGCGAGGAGCCACACTTCGTTCCCATCCCATAGCGGGCCTACGGCGCCCAGCACCTCGCGGCGCTCCTGGTCCGTCCGGGCGACGAACAGGTGCAGGATGCCGGCCCCGAAATCAAAGCCATCCATCACCACGTAGATGGCCACCAGCACAGACACGAGCCAGAACCAGAGCATCGCCATGGGAATCTCCTAGGCCTTGGCGCCGGTGGGAGCGGGCCCATGGGCCACTTCCCGCGCGACGAGATAGAGGAAGAGAAAGCCCAGCACCACGTAGATGCCGGCGAAACCCAGGCTGGTGAAGATGGTGCTGCCGCTGTGCACCGTGGGGCTGGCGCCCTGCGCCGTGCGCAGCAGCCCGTAGACGAGCCAGGGCTGGCGTCCGAATTCAGCCACGGCCCAACCCGCCGTGGTGGCGATGAAGGGGAAGGGGAAGGCCAGCATCAGCACCCAGAGCATGGCGCGGGTGTGGTCCAGACGCTGCTTCCAGAGCAGCAGCAGGCCCAGGGCCATGATGGCGACGAGGACCGTGCCGAGGCCCACCATGATGTGATAGGCGTAGTAGAGCATCTCGATGCTGGTGGGCCACTGGTCCCGGGGGAACGCCTTGAGGCCCTTCACATCGGCGGAGAAGTGGCCGTAGGCCAGGAAGCTGAGGATGGCCGGCACCCGGATGGGGTTGTCAATGCGGGCTTCCGCCACGTTGGGCTGGCCGATCATGACCAGGTCGGCGTAGGGGCCGCTGTCGAAGCGGCCCTCCATGGCCGCCAGGGACACCGGCTGGTACTTGGCGACCATCTTCCCGGAGATGTCCCCTGTGGGGAACGCCAGCAGCGCGCTGAAGATGAACCCGAGGATGACCCCAGTCCTGAGGTTGAGCCGGGCCTGCTCCGGGTACAGCCCCTTGAGGGTCCAGAAAGCCCCCACCGCGGCCACCGCGAAGGAGCCGGTCACCACCGTGGCCAGCATGTTGTGGGCGTACTGGGCGAAGGCCCACGGATTCAGGATGAAGGCCCAGAAGCTCGCCATCTGGAAGACCCCGCCGGGGGCCATCGTGTAGCCCACGGGATGCTGCATGAAGGCGTTGGTGACGATGATGAAGTAGCCCGAAAGCCAGCTTCCGAGCCAGAGGGCGAGGGCGGCGCCGAAGTGCCCCTTCCGGCTCAGCTTCTTCTCCCCCCACACCAGCAGGGCGAGGAAGCTGCTTTCCAGGAAGAAGGCGAACATGCCTTCCATCGCCAGCGACTGGCCGATGACGCCCCCGGCAAGGCGCGAGAACTCCGCCCAGTTGGTGCCGAACTGGAACTCCATGGGGATGCCCGTCA
>JAKAMQ010000106.1 GCA_021812805.1 Acidobacteriota bacterium | reverse complement strand
CCCCCGGGGCCGGTCCGTCCTTGTTCCGTGTGCGGCCCCGTGAGTACTCTTTGTCAGCCACGTATGGGAGGCTTCCATGGCCGTCAACCTCAAGGGACGCAGCTTTCTCACCCTGATGGACTTCACTCCGCTGGAGGTGCGCTACCTCCTGGACCTGTCGCGGGATCTGAAGGCCAAGAAGCGGATGGGGATCTACAACGACCTTCTGAAGGGCAAGAACATCGTGCTGCTCTTCGAGAAGACCAGCACCCGCACCCGCTGCGCCTTCGAGGTCGGGGCCCTGGAGGAGGGCGCCCACGTGACCTTCCTGGATTCCGCCAGCTCCCAGGTGGGCAAGAAGGAATCCATCGAGGACAGCGCCAAGGTGCTGGGCCGCTTCTACGACGGCATCGAGTACCGCGGCTACAAGCAGGAGGTGGTGGAGGCCCTGGCCAGGCACAGCGGCGTGCCCGTGTGGAACGGCCTCACCGACACCGATCACCCCACCCAGATCCTGGCCGACTTCCTCACCCTCGAGGAGCACGTCGCCAAGCCGCTGAACAAGATGAAGCTCGTCTTCTGCGGCGATATCCGCAACAACATGAGCTACGCCCTGATGTACGGCGCCGCCAAGACGGGCATGCACATGGTGGCTCTGGGCCCCAAGGCCCTCGCGCCGGATCCCAAGGTGCTGGCGGCCGCCCGCGAGGCCGCGAAGGAGACGGGTGCCACGATCGAGGTGACGGACGATGTGGACGCCGCCGTGAAGGGCGCCGACGCGATCTACACCGATGTGTGGGCCAGCATGGGCGAGGAGGACCAGATCCCCGCCCGCGTGAAGCTGCTCACCCCCTTCAAGGTCACGATGGACATGATCCAGAAGACCGGCAATCCCGACGTGAAGTTCCTCCACTGCCTGCCCGCCTTCCACGACTTCGAGACCAAGCTGGCCAAGGAGATGAAGGAGCAGGGCCACGACATCCGCGAGGTCACCGACGAGGTCTTCCGCAGCCGCCACAGCGTGGTCTTCGACGAAGCCGAGAACCGCATGCACACCATCAAGGCCGTGATGGTCGCCACCATGGGGTGAGGTCGGCCGCATTACCTGGAGGAAGGGCCCCGGATGGGGCCCTTTCCGCGTCAGGCAGTGCTATGGTGGTTCCACCCATCCTGAACGGAGCCTCCATGCGACTGGCCCAGTCTCTTGTCCTTCCGGCCCTCGTGGCCTTTTCCCTCTCCGCGCAGGCGCAGAGCCTCGATGGCCTCTGGCACCGCACCGGGATGGACGACATCCACGCCGCCATCCAGGCCTGCACGGCGGACATGAACTTCATCACGCGCCCCATCGCCCGCTACAAGCTGACCAACGTCAATCCGGCCTACCAGAAGATCACCCTCTCCATCACGCCCCAGCAGGTGTCCGTCAAGCTCGACGACCGGAACCCCATCCTCATGCCGGGCAATGGCCAGGAGGCCCCCTGGACCCGCGAGGATGGCGAGAAGTTCATGGTGGCGGCCCACGTCCAGGGGAACCAGCTCATCCAGACCTTCCAGAATGACGAGGGCCACCGGACCAACGTCTTCCACCTCAGCCCGGACGGCAAGACGCTCACCCTTCTCGTCACGGTGACCAGTCCGAAGATCCCCAAGCCCCTGACCTACACCATGACCTTCGGGCGCTGAGGCGCCGGATCTCCACGAAAGACAAGCGGGCGCCCACGGCGCCCGCTTGTTTTTCGGGGGGAAGGCGGAAGGCTAGTGCGCGCCCACGCTTGAGAGCAGGCGCGAGCCCTGGGCGTAGCAGGTCTTGTGGGTGATGTGGTGTTCGAACTCGTGCCGGAACTTCTGGAGGGCCGAATCCATGGGGCCGCAGGCGGCATCGCCCAGGGGACAGAGGGTGCGCAGGCCGATGCGCGGCGTGAGACCGGCCAGCAGGTCGAGGTCTTCCATCCGCCCCTCGCCATGCTCGATGCGGTAGAGGATCATCTCCATCCAGTTGCAGCCTTCGCGGCAGGGCGTGCACTGGCCGCAGCTCTCGTGGGCGTAGAACTTGATGAGGCGCAGCGTGGCCTGCACGATGCACACACTCTCGTCCATGACGATGACGCCACCGGACCCGCCCATGGAGCCCCGGGCCTTCAGGTTGTCGAAGTCCATGGGGACGTCGAAGTCCTTCTCATCCAGCATGGGGCAGCTGGAGCCGCCGGGGATGATGGCCTTGATCTTCCGGCCGGTGCCGGTGCCGCCCGCCAGTTCCTCCACCAGGAAGTTCAGGGGCGTGCCCATGGGCAGCTCGTAGATGCCGGGGCGCTTGACGTGCCCGCTCACGCCGAAGATGCGGGTGCCGCTGTTCTTCGGCGAGCCGATCTTGGCGTACTCGGCGCCGCCCATGCGGAGGATCGGCGGCACGGCGGCCAGGGTCTCCACGTTGTTGATGGTGGTGGGCTGGCCGAAGGCGCCCTTGGCGGCCGGGAAGGGCGGCTTCACGCGGGGCTCGCCGCGACGTCCTTCCAGCGAGTTCAGCAGGGCCGTCTCCTCGCCGCAGATGTAGGCCCCGGCGCCGCGGTGGACGATGATGTCGTAGTCCCAGCCCGTGCCCAGGATGTTCTTGCCGAGGTAGCCCGCGTCGCGCGCCTGCTGGATCGCGGCCTCCAGCTTCTCGATGAGCCAGAGGAACTCGCCCCGGATGTAGACGAAGCCGAGCTGGCACTGCATGGCCCAGCCGCCGATGATCATGCCCTCGATGAGCTGGTGGGGGTTGTACTCGAGGATGACGCGGTCCTTGAAGGTGCCGGGCTCGCCCTCGTCGCCGTTGCAGACCAGGTAGCGGGTGAACTTCCGCTCGGGCGTGTCCTTGGGCATGAAGGACCATTTCAGGCCGGCCGGGAAGCCCGCGCCGCCACGGCCACGGAGCCCCGAGGCCTTCATCTCCTCGGTCACGGCCACGGGCTCCATCTGGAGGGCCTTTTTCATGGCCACATAGCCTTCGTGCTTCTGCTCGTAGACCTTGAGGTGCCAGTTGTCCAGGTCGCCCGCGCCGCGCAGCATCAGGTTCGGGAACTTCTCGGACCCGAAGCCGGGGTAGGTGTAGATCTGGGGATCGGGCTTGGTTCGAATGGCGACCATGTGCTTGCTCCGATCAATGCGCCCAGGGGCGGTAGTCGCCGCGCTTGCAGGCTTCCATGACTTCGATCAGCTTCTGCTCGTCCACCAGCTCGTCGTAGACATCGTGGTTCACCTGGATGCAGGGCCCCATGCTGCAGCCGGCCAGGCACTCCACTTCCTCGACGCTCCACAGGCCATCGGGGCTGGGGCCCTGACCGGGCTTCACACCGGTCTTCTCGCAGACCTTCTCGAGCAGCTGGGCCGCGCCCTTCAGGGCGCAGCTGATGTTCGTGCAGACCTGGAAGTGGTACTGACCCACAGGGGCCTTCTGGTACATCGTGTAGAAGGTGGCGACGCCGAAGACGTGTCCCTCGGGGATGCCGATGGCCTTGGCCACGGCCTTCATGGCCGCGAGGCTGATGAACCCGAACTCCCGCTGGGCGATGTGCAGGGCCGGCAGGGTGGCGGCCATCTTGTCGGGATAGCGGGCCATGATGGCCTGGATCTCCGCCAGGGCCTCGGGGCTGAACTCCTTGACGTCGCTTTCCGGCAGACGCTGGCCGGGCGCAAGGGGTTCCGGGGCGGTCTCGGGGGGCTGGGGGTGGTTCATGGGCGCACTCGCATGAGGGGCCAGTTTAGCCCGAAACGCAGACGGGGGGCCCGGGTAAACCCCGTGCCCCCCATCACGATCCGAGAAGGACAGCCAGTCTCCTGGGGGCTTCTCAGAGGTTGCGGTGGCTTCCGTCGCAGAAGGGCGCCGTCTTCGAGTGCTTGCACTGGCAGAGCGCCTTCTTCCCGGGTTCCGTGATCTCCAGCTTCATGGGATGGAACTCACTTCCTTTGTGGGCGCCATCGCAGAAGGGCTGCTTCGCGCTCAGGCCGCAGGCGCACCACCAGTAGGTGCCGGGTTCCAGGTCCAGCACCGCCGGAACCTTGGCTGCGATCTTGGGTAGGGTTTCGCTCATGGCCGCCTCCTCACTTCCCGCCCTGGACTTTGTCGGCTTCGACGTTCAGGGTGATCGCTACATCATTGCCGATCATGCCGGAATAGGTGGTAATTCCGTAATCGTCGCGGTTGATCGTCAAGGCCCCGTCAATGAAGCCCGCGACCACGCTCCCAGGCTGCATGCCCGGTCCGGTCCCCGCGTCGGTGATGGGGAAGGTGATCTGCTTCGTGACCCCGTGCATCGTGAAGGTCCCGGTGACCTCCAGCTTCCCCTTGGTGACTTCCTTCACGGCCGTGCTCTTGAAGGTGATGGTGGGGTACTTCGCCACATCGAAGAACTTGGGGCTGCGCAGGTCGTTGTCCCGCATGGTGCTGTCGGTGTTGATGCTGGCTGCGTCAATGGTGACTTCCACGGTGGACTTGGTGATGTCCTTGGTGTTCAGGTGGATTTCGCCCGAGAACTTCGTGAAGCGGCCGCTGGTCTTGGCCAGGAGGTGGCGGATGCTGAAGGCCATCTCGCTGTGGACCGGGTCAATCCGGTAGACGTCCTGGGCCGTGGCGGGCAGGGCCGCCAGCGCGAGGGCCGCGAAGAGGATTCGGAAGGGGTGACGCATGGAGCCTCCTTGGATTAGGTGTTTCACCACAGAATACAGTCTAGGTCCAGAAAAGAGAGTTGCAACATCTTTTTTGAAAAAAATATGGCATGCTTGAAGGCGAGGAACGGTGGCATGCACCTGCGCGAGGAACTCCAGATCACCAAGCCCTTCGAGGCGGGCCAGGAAATCGCCTTGGCCCTGCTGCTGGGGCGGGAGTACTTGACGCGCCTCCTCGACAAGGGACTGTTCGAGCCGGAGGACATCTCGGATCAGCAGTTCAATGTCCTGCGCATCCTCAAGGGAGGGCCCCGGGAGGGCTACCTTGTGAAGGATCTCCGGAGCCGCATGATCTTCCGCTTCGCGGACGTGCCGCGGCTCGTGAACCGGCTCGAAGCCAGAGGCCTCGTCAAGCGCTGCGAAAACCCCGCGGACCGCCGGGGCAGCCGCGTCCAGCTCACCGCCAAGGGGCAGGCCCTGGAGGCCCGGCTCCGGGCCCGCCACCAGGCGCTTTCCGCCCGGGTGGACCGCTGCCTTTCGCCGGCTGAACGCGACCAGCTCCTCAGCCTCCTGGAGCGCCTGCGCGACGACCACCGGGAGCAATTGGCGGAGCTGGAGGGTTGAGCACCCTCAGCGGTCGAGCTCACCCGCAATCACGCTGACTCGGCCCATCCTGGGCCTCGCCCCTCCGGGGTCATGCGCTTCGCGCACGGTCGGCCTCCGCTCCTGCTCCGGCCTCATGGCACCGAGGACGGCGACGGCATCGGCGATGTCCCGGCTCCGTTGAGCCGGAGGCGAAACGGGAAGGAGGCCCCGGGGGGGCCTCCTGATAGCCGGGAGCCGAAGCGCCGGATGGACCGGAACCTCAGCGATCCAGTTCGCCCGCAATCACATTCATCGCGCCAAGGACAGCGACGGCATCGGCGATAAGGCACCCGTTCACCTGGGCGTCGAAGCTGCTGAAGATGGGCAGGCAGGGGGGTCGGACCCGGATGCGGTAGGGGTTCTTTCCGCCGTCGCTGACGATGTAGAAGCCCAGTTCGCCGTTGGCGCCCTCGGTGGCGCTGTAGACTTCGCCCACGGGCATCTCCATGCCGTGCATGATGAGCTTGAAGTGGTGGATGAGGCTTTCCATCCGCGTGTAGACCTTCTCCTTGGGTGGCAGGGCCACTTTGTAGTCGTCCACGATGATGGGCCCGGGTTCCAGGCGGTCCAGCACCTGCCGGATGATGCGCAGGCTCTGGCGCATCTCCTCGACGCGGACCAGGTAGCGGTCGAACACGTCCCCCGTGGTGCCCACGGGGATATCGAAGTCATAGGTCTCGTAGCCGAGGTAGGGCTGGGCCTTGCGCAGGTCCTGCGGCACGCCCGCGGCGCGGAGGCAGGGCCCCGTGTAGCCCCAGTTGATGGCGTCCTCGGCGCTGATGGCCCCGACCCCCTTGGTGCGGTCATGCCAGATGGGGTTGCGGGTGAGCAGGCGCTCCAGCTCGTCAATGGCGGCTTCGCAGTCCACGAGGAACCGCTCCGCGAGGGGGACGAAGCCCTCGGGGATGTCGCGCATGAGGCCGCCGATGCGGGTGAAGCTGGTGTGGAGCCGCTGCCCCGCGGCCATCTCGAAGAGGTCGTAGATGGTCTCGCGCTGCTTGAACAGGTAGAGGAAGGCGCTGAAGGCGCCGATGTCCACGGCGTTGATGCCGACGCAGACGATGTGATCGCCGATGCGGGCCAGTTCGGACACCAGCACCCGGATGAGTTCGGCGCGACGGGGGATCTTCACATCCAGCAGCTTCTCCACCGCCAGGGTGTAGCCCACGTTGTTCATCAGGCTGGAGGTGTAGTTCAGGCGGTCCGTGAGCGGGATGAACTGCTGGTAGCTGAGGCTCTCGCCCAGTTTCTCCACGCCGCGGTGGAGGTAGCCGATTTCCGGCGTGGCCCGCACGATCGTCTCGCCTTCGAGCTCGAGGACAATGCGCAGGGTGCCGTGGGTGACGGGGTGGGAGGGCCCCATGTTGACGATCATGCGATCGCCGTCGAGCTGCTGCTTGGTCAGGGCGATGGAATCCATGGTCGCGTCCTCAGGCCCGTTCGCCGCGGTTGTAGGGGGCGGTGCACCCTTCCATGCAGAAGGGATCGCCTCCATCCAGGGGGAAATCCTTGCGGAGCGCGTGGCCCGGGAAATCCTCCCAGGTGAGCAGCCGCTTGAGGTTGGGGTGGCCCTCGAAGGGGATGCCGAAGAGGTCGAAGACCTCCCGCTCGTACCAGTCCGCCGTCTTGAAGCGGCTCACCAGGCTGGGTACGGCCTCGCCCTCCGCCACGGGGACTTTGATCCGGAGGCGCTCCTGGCTGGCCAGGTTGAGCCAGTGGTACACCACGTCGAACCGCTGCGACCGCTCCGGCCAGTCCACGGCTGTGACATCCACCAGGAACTGGAAGCCTTCGCGGTGGAGGAGATCCACCACCTCCAGGAAGCGATCCTTGGCGACCACGAGGGTCTGGTCCCCCCGGAAGGCGTGCCGGTCCGCGATCACGCCGGGAAGCTGCGCGTCAATCTGCTCGATCACCATGGTCCGCCCCCGCCTAGAAGATCGCGCCTTCGCCGCGTTCGGCGGCGTCCATCAACATTTCGCGGATGGTCTGCTGGCTCGTGAGGCCCTTTTCCGCCTGCCGGGCCTCCTGCCGGGCCAGGCTCTCATAGAACCGCGCGATGTGGTCCTTGCGCATGGAGAGGGATTCCTTCTCGATCTTCTCCTGCAGCTTCATCACGCCGTAGAGCATGCTTTCCGGACGCGGGGGGCAGCCGGGCACGTACACATCCACGGGCACCACGCGGTCCACGCCCTGGAGGGTGGCGTAGGTGCGGTACATGCCGCCGGAACTGGCGCAGACGCCCACCGAGAGCACCCACTTGGGTTCGGCCATCTGGGCGTAGATCGTGCGGAGGACCGGCGCCATCTTGTTGGTGATGGTGCCGAGGATCAGCATCATGTCGCTCTGCCGGGGGCTGAAGCGCATGGCCTCGGCGCCGAAGCGGGCCAGGTCGTACTTGGACGCGGCCATGCTCATGAATTCGATGGCGCAGCAGGCGGTGCCGAAGGGCATCGGCCAGAGGCTGTTCTTGCGGCCCCAGTTCACCACCGCGTCGAGGCGCGTGGTCATCACCGCGTCGTTGATGTTCATCTCGGACATCTCAACGCTCCCACTCGAAGGCGCCCTTGCCCCAGGCGTAGATGAAGCCCACCAGCAGGGTCGCCATGAAGCTCAGCATGGCGCCGAAGGTCCAGAGGGCATGCCGGTAGTTCACCGCCCAGGGCAGCAGGAACGCGGCTTCCACATCGAACAGGATGAAGAGCATGGCGGTCAGGTAGAACTTCACCGAGTACTTGTGCCGGGCGCCGGTTTGGAGGGGCGGCACGCCGCATTCGTACGGGGTGAGCTTGGCGGCCTGGGGATTCCGCGGCTTGAAGCGGTTCAGGAGCTTGCCGGAAAGCAGCAGGATGGCGACCGCGGTGACGGCAGCGACCAGGAAGAGGATCAGGACCGGCAGGAATGGCGGGACGGTTTGGGCCATGGCGCACTCGGGCGGAGGAATCCGCGAAGGATCAGCTTAGCCGCCTTTGGCGCTCCGGGGGCGTGTCTAGATCACAAGCGTCGGTGGCGCGGGGTTCCGGTAGAATCAGGGTTTCCAGGGATCTGCCGGGACATCCATGACCGACCTGACACTGCGCGTCAAAGAGCTGATCATCGCCCGGCTGAAGCTGGAGGGCATGACACCGGACCAGATCGAGGACCAGGCACCCCTCTTCGGGGATGGGCTGGGCCTGGATTCCATAGATGCCCTGGAGCTGGTCCTGGGCATCGAGCAGACCTTCGGCGTGAAGATCGAGGATGAGGCCGCCGGTCTGAAGGCCTTCCGTTCGGTCGAGGCCCTCACGGCCTTCATCGCCGAGCACCGCAAGGCGTGACATGGGCCAAGGGGACCGATCGCGCCCTCTGGATGTCCCTGGCCACCTGCCCCATCGTCCGCCCTTCCTGCTGGTGGACCGGGTGCTGGAGCGGGAACCCGGCGTACGGGTGGTGGCCGAGGCGCTCGTCACGGGCAGCGTGCCGCCGCCCGGCTTCCTGCTGATCGAGATGCTGGCCCAGGCCGCCGGCTTCCTGGAGGTGGATGCCCTGGAGGGCCGCCAGCTGTTCCTGGCGGGGGTGCCGGAAGCCCGCTTCGAGGCCCCCGTCCGGGTTGGCGACCGGCTGCGCCTGGAGGTGGCGCCGGTGGGGGCCTTCGGCGGGCTGATGAAGGTGCAGGGGGCCGTCTCCCGGGAGGCCGTGGTCCTGTGCACCGCCTCGCTCCTGGTGAAGGCCCTGTGAACGGCACGCCCCCCCTCCGCCGGGTGGCCATCACAGGCGTGGGGCTGGTGTCCCCCCTGGGGCCAGAGCGGGAGGTGACCTGGTCCGCAGTGCTGGAGGGCCGGGATGGGCTCCGCCCGCTGTCGCAGTCCGGGCTTCTCCCAGCATCCAGCCGCATGGCGGCCGAGGTTCCGCAGGCCTGCGGCCGGCACCAGACCCGCGGCGAGGCCATGGCCCTGGCGGCCCTGGCGGAAGCTCTGCGCACCTCCGCGCCCACGGCCGATCCCCGTCGCATCGGGGTGTTCCAGGGGGCGGGTACCTCCGGGCTGCCGGTGGCCGAGGCCTACCTGGCCGGTCGGTTCCCGGGCCGCCGCTGGCCCCCGGCTGAGGTGGCCTACCAGAGCCCCTGCACCGTGACGGATGCCCTGGCGGCTCGCCTCGGGGCCCTCGGGCCGCGGGCCACGGTGATGAACGCCTGTTCCTCCAGCCTGCTGGCCCTGGGCCAGGCCTGGGAACGCCTCGCCTCGGGTGAGCTGGATCTGGCCCTGGCTGGCGGGGCGGAAAGCCTCTGTCTCACGACGTGGGCGGGCTTCGCCAGCCTGAAGGCCGTGGATGACGCCAAGTGCCGCCCCTTCAGCCGGGACCGGGCGGGCCTGAATCTGGGCGAGGGCGCGGCCCAGTTCCTGCTGGAGCCCCTGGACCAGGCCCGGGCGCGCGGTGCCGTCATCTTCGCCGAGGTGCTGGGCTATGGCGCCAGCATGGATGCCCACCACGCCACGGCGCCCCATCCGGAAGGCGAGGGCGCCGCCCGGGCCATGGCCATGGCCCTGCGGATCGGCCGGCTGGAGGCCGCCGATGTGGATCTGGTCAGCGCCCATGGCACCGCCACTCCGGCCAACGATGGCGCCGAGTGCCTGGCCATCCGCCGCGCCCTCGGCCCCGCCGCCGACCGGGTGTCCGTCACCAGCTCCAAGAGCCAGTTCGGCCACACCCTGGGCGCCGCCGGGGCCTTCGGCGCGGCCCTGGCGGTGCTGGCCCTGCGGGACCAGGTGGTGAGTCCCACCCTGCGGCTCGAGGAGCCGGATCCGCTCTGCGACCTGGATTGCACGCCCCGGGTGCCCCGGGAAC
>JAKAMQ010000105.1 GCA_021812805.1 Acidobacteriota bacterium | reverse complement strand
ACCGCATGAGGAGATCGCCATGAAGAACAATCCCCTGGGCCTTGCGGCCCTGAGCGCCCTCGCCATGGCGCTGGTCGCCTGCGGAGTTCCCGCTCCCCTCAACACGGGGAGCACTCCCCTGAACTGCGGGGTGTGGGTCTTCCTCGCCCTCCTCGTGGCCATTGCCGTCCGGTGGGCATGGAGGCGCTGGAAACGGGGTTGAGGCCCCATGCACAACGCGAGGGGTCGGAAGTTGATTCCGACCCCTCGCTGACCCATGCCTCTTATCAGCTCCCCGTGCGGCCGAAGAGGGAACCTTCTTCCTTGCCCAGGTTGAAATCGCCGCGGAAGAAGAAGTCTCGGACGCTGGCCCAGTGGACCATCTTAAAGTTGAGGCGGGTCCGGGCGCGGGGCAGGCCGTACTGCTTGCAGGCCCCCCAAACAAGGGAAGGCAAAATGCCCAGCCGGCGGGCGGCCTCGTCGTTGCGGATGAAGCCATGGCCTTCATAGAGGGATTCCTCGCCTCCATCAGACACATAGGGGCGCTCGGGCGCATCCTCGATACGCTTGCCGCCGGCTTTCACCACCTCCAGTAGTTCGATCACGGCACGGGTGAGGGTGCCCATCTGCTCGTGAAGTTCCTTGGTGTTCCGGTAAGATCCGGCGGAGTGCTTCCGGATATGGTCCATGGTCTCGGGCAGACCATCCAGCTCGCCCAGGATTGCCACCGTGTTCTTGAAGGTGGAGGCGGCCCCGGTGCTGAACCTGGGGGCCATGTGGCCAGGGAATGAATAGGCTCCTGTCCGGCGGATGGCGGGGAGTACTTCTCCGGCGATCCACTTCTGAAAGGGAAGGGCTTTCGGCTTGTCGGACCTGGCGAGGAAGAAGAATAGACCAGCCTCCGACAGGACGACCATTTCCTGGATTCCAGAGGGGGTGTGAATCGGATTCACCCCCCTCCATTCCTCCGGGATGTGGGCGAAAAGGCGGGCGGGGTTGCTGGTCTTTGAGTACCCCAAGGCCTCCGCCGCATCCTTGGCCACCACCCAAGGCTCTCCATCATCCCGGAGAATGGTGCGTATCGGGGCCTTGCCCTCGAAATTGAAGGTTGAAAGTTGGGCGCTCATGGCGCTCCTCCGCTAGTTTTGAGAGTTCGCTCGGATCGCCGCCGAGCACGGATGGTTCCACCCTGGAACCGGGGGCTCTCAACCGTTAGCGGAACGGCCCACGGTATTTCCCTTGCGGGTTTTCTATTCCCGTGGATCCCCGGCATGGGTGCCGTGATGATTGCTGCTGTCGTGAGCATGTCCGCCGCTATTCCGTGAGGTTGAGAGCCTCGCGGATCAGGATGGCAGGATGCCGAAATGTGTCAATGGCCCACTATCGGACCTTCTGGAAGTCAACCATTAGGAGCACTGGAGCCCCCCCGGCGGCACCGGCAAGGCGGAAAAAGATCTTCACCCGATCTCCACTCTTGATTTCAACCTTCCAATCTTTTTCGAAAAGGGCATCTTGAATAGAAATCCAATATTTAGTGCCGCTTTCTGTGACGCAAACCTGATTGTTGAATAAATTAAACCATTCCCTCTGACCCAAGGCATTGCCCATTTGGTCTACAAATTTAATTAAAGTTTCCGGGTTATTCCTGACGTCTCCAGTCGAGATCACAACTGACGCCATACCCGGAACAGATGTGTCATAGAAAAATGATCCATCCTCGCATTGGGCCTTCAACTGTTCGCGCACTATCGATAATTTCGTCAAATTAAAATTAGGTGGAACCGGTAACGCAGGCAAAGAAATCAATAAAATACAGAAAATTAGAAGTAACCGCCTATAATTCATTTTATTTATCCTTATAAAGATCTAATTTTTGAAATTATTTCAACAATTCTTTCTTTCTTTTCTTGGGTCATTTCTATTGATGTTTTACCTTCAACCATAGTGGTTAGCCCAACGATGGTTGCCTCTTTAGTAAACCCAGGTGGAGCACCAAGCATTTCTTTTTCTGCTATGTTATAAAACATACTGTCTACCTCCTTTGAAAACTCCGGATTGTTTTCCTTCCTGTAATCTTCGAATGAAATAACCCATGCTTCGAAGAAAAGACGATGGATTGACACCTAACTCGGCCTCTTTTCGACCCAAATAATTACCTGGGCACGATTTGGATTCTCTCGCTTCAATCTTTCCCACCCCTCCGGGGTAAATCCTTGGGGAGTATGCCCGCAAGAGATGGCGACTACCAGAAAAGCCGCACTCGAAATCTTTTGTGTCAAGCGCATTCATGCCTCCAAGGATTGAACGTAGCCCCACGCCTTGCCGATCAGGTCCTTGGCCTGGACGAGGACAGGGGGGAAGTGCCCGCGGGTCTCGGGGGCATCGTTGTCGGGGGCGTAGAGGTACAGGGCGCCCTGGCGGTCGGGCAGGAGCTTGCCTACTGCAAGGCCCCGGGAGGTCTTGGCGAGCCAGAGCTCGCCGGCCTCGTGGCCGCGGGTGGGGCGAGTCACCACGAGGAGGTCATGCCCTCCGAGCAGCGCCCGGGCGCCATGGTTCCGGTCCTTGGCCAGAGACACGATCTCCAGGGCCGGGAGGGGATCCTGGGCCCGCCTTTGCGTGGAGGCCTGGATCCACATGGGGAGCTGGCCCAGGCGAATCCATGACGGGTTAAGGCCCATTCGGCTCTCGAGGGCCACCAGCCCCATTTCAGGGATCGGGTACATCCCGGTCTCCCACCGGCTGACGGTGGGCGGGGAGACCCCGGCGCCGGCGGCGAAGTCCTCCAGGCGGAGTCCCCGTTCCTTCCGTGCCTCCCGCATTCGTTCGCCCTCTTCCTCCTGGAGCTGTTGAGGGGTGCGGATCTTGTTTTTCTTGTCGGGCATAAAGCCCCCTGTTGGATGTGCCGGCCTGGGCCGTGCGTTGCACCATTTCACCCTGAAAGCCGAGAATTTTTCGTTTTTTTGTTGCGTACTTGCTTTCCGCAACCGATGATCTAATCTGGTTGACGCCCCGTGGCGCCCCATGACGGTCCAATATAACCGCCCTGGTCAGCTTTTCAAGGTTTTTTCTCACTCAGCCCTCCGGTGGGGGCACCTTTTCTTGGGAGTACCGCATGAAGCAGCTTGTCCAACGCAATTTCAGGACGAATGGAGGGCCCCGATGACCGGGCAACCCCCGTCTGCCGCCTTTCTCCTTTCCATGGACCAGCTCCGCGCTGCCCTGGTGGAGCGCAATCGAACGTCCAAGGAGTTCCCGGGCCGGGAGAACTACGTTGGGTTCTCCGAGGTCGGGGGATGCCCCCGGGCCATCGCCCACCGGAAGCTCCATGACGAGGAGTTCCCGCCAGAGACCGCCGGCAGGATGCAGGCTGGGTCCGCCCTGGAGAACGAGGCCATCCAGATGGTCCGCGCCGCCCTCGGGAATGCTGTCCGGGAGACTGGGGCCGCCCAGGTCGAGTTCGTCTGCAATGACGCTCCGATGCGCGGGCATCCGGACGGTCGGATCCTGCGGGGGACCATGGACGCCCTGCTTGCTTCGGGGGCCCGAATCGTGGTCCTGCGGGCCGATGGAACCCGCGGGTATCTCGATGCGCTTCCTTCGACCGATGGATACCTGGAGATCAAAACGGCTGGCTATGGCGTCCTGCGCCAGCTACGCAAGGGGGGGCTGAACCTGAACTACAAGGGGCAGACCCAGGCCGGTATGGGCACCACAGGGCGGGAATGGGGGCTCCTGGTGATGCTGAACCGAGAGAATTTGTCGGACGGGGAAGTGGTGTTCCTCGAAGCTGATCCTTCCGAGTTCGAAGCGATGAAGGAACGGGCGCGGCGAATCATGGCCGTGGTGGACAAGATCCGCCAGGGCCTGCTCTCCGATCCTGAGGGGCTTCCAGATCCCGAGGAGGAGCGTGGCTATTGCTCCACCTGCCCCTGCGCCGACACCTGCCCCGCCATGGGCGCTGGGATGGCCCAGTCCGGCGCATCTATCCCCGCCGAAGAGATTGCCGACTTCGAGGCCATCGCAGAGGAATACCTGGAGCTCCAGCCCCAGGGCAAGCGATTTGAGGCGGTGAAAAAGCTCCTCAAGGATCGGGTGGAAGCCCTCCACCTGCTCCCGACCATTCTCCCCTCCGGGACGCTGATTTCCCCGTCCTGGCGCGATGGCCGCGTGACTTATGACTCCAAGAAACTCGCTCTGTTCCCGGAGGCGGAGTCCGCCGCCCGGAAGGAGGGTGATCCCTATCCCGTCATCACCGTGAAAGGCCCGAAATGACCGCGCCCGCAACCCCCGCCGCCGTCGAGAAGTTCAACCCTAACAGGGCCGCTCCGAATCCCATGGAGCTCCGCCGCTTCCTGGAGGCCAACGTCGGAAGCATCCAGCGGGTCGCGGCCCAGGTCATGAACCCTTCCCGCATGGTTGCCATCCTGGCCCAGGCTGCAAGCCGCAACCCCATGTTGATGAAATGCACCCCCTTGTCCCTCCTGCGGTGCCTCGCCAGCGGCGCGGAACTGGGCCTGGAGGTCGCCGGAGGGCTTCAGGAGTTCCATGCGGTTCCCTACTGGAACAGTGAGCTTGGGGTCTACGAGGCCCAGGGCATCCCGGGGTATCCGGGGCTGGTGAAACTCGTCCTCCAGATGGAGAACATCGCCCGGGTCGAGCCCCGTGTGGTCTACGAGGGGGACCAATTCGACTACGAATTGGGCGATGCTCCCCGGCTCAAGCACAAGCCGTCCATGGACCACCTTGGCGAGGATCTTCCGGACGACAAGATCCGGGCCTTCTACGCTGTGGCCTTTTTCAAGGACGGGACCTCCCAATTCGAGGTCATGGGCAAGGCCGCCGTGGACAAGCTCAAGGAACGGGCCCAGGGGAAGAAGAAGAATAAGGAATCCGGCCCCTGGATCACCGACTACGCGGAAATGGGCATCAAGACGGCCCTGCGGAAGCTCTGTAAGCGCCTCCCCAAATCCGCTGCCCTGGCGAAGGCCCTGGACCTCCAGGCCGCGGCAGAATCTGGAGATTTCAAGCGCGAACCCTTCCTCACGGTGCTCCCCCAGGACTCTCCCCTCGAGGGCGAGCCGTCCAAGGGTGCCGAGGGCGGGGACGGGCAGGAACCTGGCGCCGGGTCTACTTCCAGAGGGACCACGGAGTACGCCTATGGCCCAGCCTGCACCGAGAAGCAGATCAACGCGGCCAAGGGCCACGCGGATCGCTTGAAGCTGGACCACGACTCCTCCCGCCGGGTGCTCGCCGCCGTGTCGCATAGCTCCTCGAAGGTCGCCCGGGGCTTCATGGATGCGATGTTCTCGAAGGATGACGCGGTGATCCGGGGAGCCTTCGAGGGGCACGAGGCCTGGAAGGTCGAGCCCTCCAACAGCGTCCCCGCCGATTCCCAGACCGGCGCGGCTGGACCTTCCGAGGCCAAGCCGTGACCGAAGGTGAGGATCCAATCAGCCTCGATGGCCTGCTGGAATGGCTCCACGAGGAATGCCGAATCACCATCACCGCCTCCGGGATCCGGAAGTGGTGCAAGAAGAGAGGATTCCCCCGGCACCACGCGGGGCGGGGGAATCCCTACTTCTACAAGTCCGAGGTCCGCGCCTGGTATGCGGTCCAGCGATCCACCTCTATCCATGGCAATTCCGCCCTCGCTGACTCCATTCGAAAAAGGCTTGCCCTATGAACCAAGTCGAACGTGACGCCGCCAAGCCCCGCCGGGCGCTCTGCTACGTTTCCGGACCCATGTCCGCCGCCACGGCGCTCCAGCGGGAGAAGTTCCGCTTGGCCGGCGCGGTGGCCGCGGCGGAGCTGTGGGAGCGGGACGTCCTGCACTTCTGCCCCATGACCGCCATGCCCGTCCTCGGCGCCTCGGACCTGGGATACGAGGATTGCATGGCCCACGACGTCGAAATGCTCCGCCGGTCGGACTTCGTGCTCATCCTCCCCGGCTGGGATTCCTCCAGTGGCGCCCTGCGGGAGAAGGCCCTGGCCGAAGCCTGGGACATGCCCATCGTGTACGACTTTGACGCCGCGGCCGACATGGCCCGGTCCATCGAAAAAGAACTTGATCCCCGGGTCACCCGGGAAGGAGTTTTCCATTGAGCTTGCTTCGCGGCTCCACCGTCACCTATACCCGCTTCGCCCTCCAGGATGAGCCCCACTGGGGACGCCTGGACGAGGCCGTGAAGTTCCGCGCCTTCGAGCCCCTGGGAGGGCCGGAGGACGAGGTCACCGAGCGCATGGGCACCTGCGGCTGGAGGAACCTCCTGGACGGCCCCATTGACCATGGCTGGCTGCCCTCCCAGCGGGCCTGGATCATGGGCCTGCGCCGGGACGTCAAGAAGGCCCCCGCAGCCCTGCTCCAGGCGGAGCTGGCCCGCGCCTTCTCGGACGCCGCGCAGGCCCACGGCGGGGGCCTGGGTAAGGAGGCGAAGAAGAACATCACGGCCACGACCAAGGCCCGCCTGGACCGGGCCGCCAACCCCAAGCCCAAACACGCCCTCATGGCCTTCCTGGCCAGCCCGGCCATCGTCCTGTGGGATGGGCCCTCCGCGGGAGCCGACTGGGTCTCCGAGATCCTGCAACCCCTGGAGCCCTTCTACCGCGGCGAGAACTACGACAAGTTCCTGGCCTGGCTGGTGGACCACGCGGACGACGACAGCGTGACCTATGCCCTTTCCGGCGATGCCACCCTCCGGGATGCCGAGGGCCACGGCGCGGACCTGGTCGGGGTCACCGACTTCCTGGCGAAGTACCTGGAGCTCGCTCATGCCGGCTACACCCCCCGCAAGCTGGGCCTGGTCCTGGCGCTGGGGAACGAGAACGCGGACCTCACCCTCTCCAGCACCGGGCTCAAGGTGCAGGGGCTCAAGTTCCCAGAGAAGAATGCCGTGCCCAACACCCCGGACGAGATCCTGGAAGCCCGGATCGCCTGGGTCGCCCAGGTCGAGACCGAGCTGGCCGCCCTGGTGACCTCCTGGCTGAAGGAGCAGGAGCCGGAAGGGGGCGAGGGATGAAGCAATCCGAGGCACGGCTGGCGGATCTGATCTCCGCTCACCTGGCGTGGCTCGAGGCGGATCCGGTGTTCAACGCGCCCCGAATGGCCTTCGGCATCCCCACCCGTCCCTTGGTTGGGTCCTGGGCCAGGGTCAGCGCCCGCAGGACTGGGGGCCAGGTCCTGGTGACCTATCTCTGCTTCCAGGGCCCCTATTTCCTCACCACGGAGCAGGCCCAGGCCTACCTGGACTGGCTGGACGCGGGGAACAAGGGGACGCACCTCCAGATGCAGCGGCAGGTGGGCAAAGGATGATTGGTCCAAAAATCAATCCTATTCCGGGGACCATAGGTTACGGGGTGAGCGCGGATGGCCGAATCTGGTCCCAGCGCATCCGCCTAAAAAAGGAAGCCTTGAGTGGAATTTGGAGGGAAATGCACCTCACCCGCGACTCGAAGGGATACCTTCGGGTGAGAATTAGAGTTAGCGGAGAAAGCGTCACAAAAAAGGTTCATAGGATTGTATTCGAAACCTTCTTGGGCCCAATCCCAGCGGGGCTCCAGATCAACCACAAAAACGGAGTCAAAGACGACAACCGACTGGAGAATCTAGAGGTCTGCACCCAATCCGAAAACATGCGCCACGCGGATTCCCTCGGGTTGATTCCCCGCAAACACGGACCAGACCACCATCAATCCAGGTTCACCCCCGAACAGGTAGATGGAATCCGCCGGAGGTATCGGAGTGGTGGCATCACTCAGCGGGAACTCGCCAGTGAGTTTGGGGTGTCGCAAACCGCGATTTTCTACATCTTAAAAGAGAAGAATTGGAGGCCTCGCCCATGTGGTTGATGGCCCTCCCGCTTTCTCCCTCCCTCAATCTCACCATGCGGCTCCATCACTTTGAGCTGTCCAAGTTGAAAAAGGCTTGGTGGTGGCAGATCCAATCCGAAGCTAATCGGCTCCGGATCCCTCGGGCGAAATGGAAGCGGAACTTGACCGTCACCCGCTTCTCAAAAGGGACCCTGGATTACGACGATTTCGTTGGGGGCTGCAAGAACGTCATCATCGACTTGTTGCGCCCCCCGAAGATCCAGACCGGCGTGTACCGGAACGGGTCCCGGAAGGGCCAGCCCTGGCGGAAGGAATGGCTGGGGACCGGGCTCATCATGGACGATTCCCCTACCTGGCTCACGGTCACCTATCTCCAGGCTCCATGCCCCAAGGGGCAGGAACCGCGAACCGAAGTGCTGATTGAGGAAGATCCTTCGATCTGACCCATGTTCAGCAAAATAAAAACTTTCGCAAAGCATGTTCATGCCGTAAACTGACTCTTGAACCACCCCGGGCCCGGTGCGGCCCATGGATCGAAACCTGAAAATCTGGCCGCCGTTGGGAACTCGCCCGCCCGGGAAGGCTCGGGGGCTCGGGCGCCCCGCACCGAACGGCGGCCAGCCGACCCTGGAGGCTCAATGCCCCGTGGAACCTTTCCTCCCTCCCGCCCCTTTGGGGGGGACCCCAATGCAGCACCCATCATCCCCGCCTACCTCTCTCCCGCCTTCCAGCAGAAGGCCCTGGGCTTCGTCCAGGCCTCCACAAGGCTGCTCTCAGACGTGGCCCGGCTCGTTCAACCCGGAAGCGAGGATGAACGCGGAATCAACGCAGCCCTCAAGCACCTCACCAAGGTCCGGAACTCCATGACCGCCAAGGTCGGAATCGTCGCCGGGAGCAAGTAGTGGCCCGACCTGGACTCACGCAGAACCGGAAATGGCGCCGCCTGGTCCGGGACCTGGGCTCCGCTGCGGTTGCGCGGGGGAGCTTGGAGTTCATCTGGGATGCCTGCTATGAGGCCGGCGACGATTTCCTCGGCACCGATGCGGACGTGGAGCTTGCGGCCCAATGGGCGGGCGAGCCCGGCGCCCTCGTGAGGGCCCTTTCTTCCGCGGGAGAACCGGGCGCGGGCTTCATCGAGCCGGACCCCGAGCGGACCGGCTGGCGGGTCCACCAGCTTTTCGAGAACGCTCCCGAGTACGTCCAGAAGAGGATGCTCCGGGAGATCGCCCGGAATGAACGGGGGGAGTCGATTTCTGCCATCCGTAGTGCCGCCGGCAAGAAGGGCAAGGCGTTGCAAATTGCCCGGCAAACGGCGGCAACTGTCTGGCAAACGGAGGCAACTGTCCGCCGTTTGCCAGACGTTTGCCACCAAAAACAGGCAAACGGCGGCAACTGTCTGGCAAACGGCGAGACTCCCGCACCCGCACCCGCACCCGCACCCCTAAAAGAATCCTCTAACGAGGATTCTTCCTCCTCTTGCGCGGAGCCTCCTCCGGAGCCTCCCGCGCCGGAGTCCCCTGTGGTGCTCACCCTGCCTTGCGTATCGGCAAAAACCTGGAACATCACCGAGGCAACCCTGAAGGATTGGCAGGAGGCATTCCCGGCCCTTGACCCCTTGGCGGAAGCCAGGCGCATGAAACTCTGGCTCGAACAAAATCCGAAGAACCGCAAAACCTTCGCCGGCATGGGGAAGTTCACCCTCGGCTGGCTTGGCCGCGCCCAGGACCGGGCAAGGCCATCAACCCCTGGAGTCATCCGTGACCGAACCCCGCAACATCACCGCTCTGCAACCGATCAGCGGTATCTCGCCCAGCTCCCCGGAGGCGGGATTTCCTTCCCTCCCCCTCACGCCGGCGAAGCCTTTGGGCAGGACGATGATCCCCTGTCCCAGGTGTGAGAAGCCCTGGGATCCCCTGGCCCGGATCACTTCCAAGGGGCATCCCTTCGAGGCCTGTCCGGAGTGCATGGGGAAGCAGGCCACGGTGGCCAAGGCCGCCAGGGAGATTGACGAACTTGAGTCCGATATGCCGGTTCTGATCCATGTCGATCTCGGATCCATCGGCCTTGCGGCTCGGGAGATCCGGGCGGAGTGGGGCAAGGTTCCCCAGGCCCTGGCCCGGGCGATCCCCCTGGAAATCCGGGCCGCCTGCGCCCAGGGGCAGCCCATTCCCCGGGGCTTCGGTCTGGGGAGTGACACCGGGACCGGAAAGACCATGGCCATCGCCGCCATGGTTCGGAAACAAGTGGAGGTCGCCTACCGCGCCAGGCTGGAGGCCCTTCGCCACGTTGCCGCAGGGAACCCT
>JAKAMQ010000104.1 GCA_021812805.1 Acidobacteriota bacterium | reverse complement strand
GGGACCGCCTGCTCGCCTTCGGCTCGCGATGTCCCCCCTCGTGCACCCCCACGTGGTGTCCCGGCGAAGCAGGGACACCACGTCTGATATGAACGAAGGGGAACCGCCTGCTCGTCTTCGGCTTGCGATGTCCCCCCTTGCGCTCCTCTCACAATGATCGAGGCAGACCCGATCATCACGCCTGGTCCCGGCGGGCCGGACGGTTCCCCCACGGCGCAGGCACCACCCCCACCGGGCCGGCTGCGCGGTGAGGCCATCTCGCCCTGGCTTTGGCTGCGTTCAGCGGTCTATCTGGCTTGGCTGGTCCTGACGGTCATCCCCTATGGCACCGTGGTGGTGCTGGCCTCCCTGTTCCTGAAGAGCGAGCCACTCTACCGCCTGTGCCTCGGCTGGGTGCGCCTGGCCCAGTGGGGTTCGCGGGCCTTCTGCGGCATCCAGGCCCGCATCCAGGGTCTGGAGCACCTCCCCAGCGGCCCGCTGATCCTGCTCGTCAAGCACCAGTCGGCCTGGGAGACCCTGGCCCTGCCCCTTCTCATGCCCCGGCCCCTCAGCTATGTGTTCAAGCGCGAACTGCTCTACATCCCGTTCTTCGGCTGGTCGCTGGGACGCCTGGACATGGTGCGCATTGACCGCAGCCGGCGCGCGGAGGCCTTCGGCCGCCTGGCCCAGCAGGGCGCCCGCCTCCTCGCCCAGGGCAACTGGATCATCCTGTTCCCGGAAGGAACGCGCACCGCCAGGGGCTCCCAGGGTGCCTACAAGCTGGGTGGAACCCGGCTGGCCATCGCCACGAACACCCCGGTGCTGCCCATCGCCGTCACCTCAGGCCGCTGCTGGCCCCGCCAGGCTTTCATCAAACGGCCGGGCACCATTCAGGTCTCCATCGGCCGCCCCATCGCCCCTTCGGGCCGGAGCGCGGAAGATCTGATGGCCGAAGTGGAGGGCTGGATCGAATCGGAAATGCGGCGCCTTGATCCGGAGGCCTACCCTACCGGAGTTTCAGGGAGCTGATGGCCAGGATCGAGCATACGAGCGCGGTGATCCAGAGGCGGATGACCACCTTGGTTTCCTGGAGACCGCCCAGTTCCATGTGGTGATGGAAGGGTGCCATCCGGAAGATCCGCTTGCCTCCGCGCAGTTTGTAGCTGCCCACCTGGAGGATCACGCTCATGGCCTCCAGCACGAAGAGCCCGCCGGCAATGACCAGCAGCAGTTCCTGCTTGATGACCACCGCCACCGTGCCCAGGGCGCCGCCCAGCCCCAGAGAGCCGGTGTCGCCCATGAAGATCTCTGCGGGGTGCGCGTTGAACCAGAGGAAGCCCATGCAGGCACCAGCCATGGCGGCCATGAAAACCGTGAGCTCAGCCCCGCCGGGGACATGCGGCACCACCAGATAGGCCGCGATCTTCACGTGGCCCACGATATAGGCGAGGATCGCGAAGGTGAAGGCGACGATGAGGGTGCCGCCCGCCGCCAGGCCGTCCAAGCCATCGGTCAGGTTCACGGCGTTGCTCGTGCCGACCATGACGAGCCAGATCCACGGGATCAGGAAGATTCCCACATCCGGTTTGAATTTCTTGAAGAAGGGCACGGACAGCTGGCTGGTGGCGGTCCCACGCAGGCCGAAGTGCAGGATCAGCCAGGCCACCAGGATCGAGATCGCGGTCAGCATGACCATCTTCTGCACGCTGGTGAGCCCGAGATTCTGTTTCTTGAGCAGCTTCTTCGCGTCGTCGAACGCGCCCACCAGGCCAAAGCCCAGCAGCGCGAGCAGCACCACCCAGATGGCTCCGTTGGTGAACTCGCACCAGAGCACCGTGGACACGGTGATCACCAGCAGGATGAGGATGCCGCCCATGGTCGGTGTGCCCGCCTTGCTCTGGTGGTGTTCCGGGCCGACATCCCGGATGTGCTGCCCCATCTTGAGGGCCGTCAGGGTGCGGATCATCCAGGGCCCCAGCAGCAGGCTGAGCAGCATGGCCGTGGCCGCGGCCATGGCGGCCCGGAAGGTGATGTAGCGGAACACCGAGAAGCCGGGCACCACATCGTGGAATGGATAGAGAAGCCAGGGAATCATGGGCCGTCCAGGTCGGAGTCGGTGAAGGGAATCGGAAGGAGGCGTCAGCGGGCGAGAAGCCAGTCCACGGCGCGTTCCGCACGCCAGTACCGGCTGCCCTTCACCAGGATACGGGCTCCGTCGGGAATGGAGGAAAGCCCGGAAGGATCGTCGCGCAGGGCCTCGAAATCCGGGAACCCGGAAGCGCCCTGGCCAAAGCCCTGGGCCAGTTCCCGGGCGAACTCGCCGAACGCCCACAGGCGGGTGATCCCGGCGGCTTTCAGGGCGCGCCCCGTGGTCTCATGGAGGTCCGCCGCACCCGCGCCGAGTTCGCGCATGGAACCCAGCACAGCCACGGCCTCCCCACCCCGCAGCGCCCGCAACGATTCGGCGCACGCCAGAATGGAATCCGGACTGGCGTTGTAGCTCTCGTCCAACAGCCAGCCTCCGCCCCGGAAAGGGTGCAGGCGGCCGCGCCCGGCCTCGGGTTCCACGGTTCCCATGCCCAGGGCCACGGCTTCGGGCCGGAAGCCCGCGTGAATGGCGATGGCACCCGCCAGCGCCGCATTCCGCACCTGGTGCGGGCCGCGCAGTTTCAAATGGACCGGTACCGTCCCCTTGGGGGTGCGCAGCCGGAAGCGTTCACCTGCGGCCCCCAGGGACTCCGCATCCTCCCAGCCGTAGGCCTCCCCATCTCCCAGAGGAAGGGGCCTGGCGTGGGCTGCCCAGGGCTGGGCCGCGATCCAGCGGCACCAGGTGTCGGTAGCCAGGTAGGCCCAGGCGCCGCCCTTGCGGAGCCCCGCCACGAGTTCCCCCTTGGCTTCGGCGATGCCCTGCTGACCCGACGCGAAGTTCTCCAGATGGGCGGTTCCGATGACCGTCACCACGCCGAAATCCGGCGGCGCAATCTCCGTGAGGCGGCGGATCTCCCCGGGTGTGCTCATGCCCATCTCCAGCACGGCGGCGCCAAGGGCCTCCGGCAGGGTGGCCAGGGCCTCCGGGAGGCCCAGGGTGTTGTTTCGGTTGCCGGGGGTCTTCCAGGCCCCCGTGGCGGCGGCCAGTAGTTCCTTGGTGCTGGTCTTCCCCACGCTGCCCGTGACGCCGAATACGGCCGCCGGCCGGGCGGCGGCCAGCCGCTCCCGGCCCCATGTCTGGAGCGCCCTGAGGGTGTCAGGCACGACGAGCTGAGGGAGGTCCACGGGCTGGGGATCATCCACCAGCAGGGCCACGGCGCCTTTGGCGGCAGCCTGCGCGCAGAAGGCGTGTCCATCCCGCTCGGCCCGGAGGGCCACGAAACAGGCCCCGGGTTCGAGTGTCCGGGTGTCGAGACTGAGGCTTGCCGGCACCACCGTGCCCGCGCCGAGCAGCTCGCCGCCAATCCGGCTGGAGACCTGGGACAGGGACCAGAGGGTGCTCATGGACGGGCTCCGAGGGCGGCCTCGACCGCCATGCGGTCGCTGTAGGGATATTTCACGCCGTGGATCTCCTGGTACGGCTCGTGGCCCTTGCCCGCCAGCAGCAGCAGGTCGCCGGGGCGGCAGTCGGCCAGGGCCCGCCGCACCGACTCCCGGCGGTCGGCGAGCCGGTGGTAGCGCGCGACGTTCTCGCGGAGGCCTTCCGGAATGCCCGGCGCCGCGTCGTCCAGGATGCGCTCGGGATCCTCGGTGCGGGGATTGTCGCTGGTATGCCAGATCACATCGGCCCCCGCTGCCACGGCCGCCGCCATGAGGGGGCGCTTGGCGCGGTCGCGGTCGCCGCCGCAGCCGAAGAGCACATGCAGCCGTCCGCCCTCCGGCAGCAGGCGGCGGCCCTCGGCGAGCAGCTTCTCCAGGGCATCGGGCGTGTGGGCGTAGTCCACCATCACCCCGAAGGGCTGGCCGCAGTCCACCCGCTCCAGCCGCCCCGGCGCGCCCGTGACACCGGCCACCGCGTCCACCAGAGGCTCCAGGCTGAAGCCCGCTTCCGCGCAGGCCGCCAGCGCGGCCAGGAGGTTGCTCACGTTGAAGCGGCCCAGCAGCGGGCTCTGGATGGTCCAGCGCCCGCCGGGCGCTTCCAGCTGGAAGCGCGTCCCCGTGGGGCCAAGGGCGACCTCCGTGGCCCGGTAGGTGGCGGCCGGCTGCTCCAGGCCATAGTTCCTGGCCTCGGGCCGCGCCTCCAGGATGCGCCGGCCCCAGGGATCATCTGCATTCACCAGGAAACGGGCGCTCTGGTCCGCGAGCCGGAGCTTGGCCTGGAAATAGGCCTCCAGGGTCCCGTGGTAGTCCAGGTGATCCTGGGTGAGGTTGGTGAAGACGCCTACCGCAAAGCGGGCCCCGTGGACCCGCCCCAGGCAGAGAGCGTGGCTGCTCACCTCCACGGCGGAAGCACGGTCCCCGGCCTCCACCGAGCGGCGCAGCCAGCGGTAGAAGGCGGGGCTTTCCGGCGTGGTGCGGACCGCTTCCTCCTCCTGCCCGCCCGCGGCGTTCAGGACCGTGCCCACCAGGCCGCAGCCGAGGCCCGCGCCCTGCATCAGCTGGCGGATGAGCGTGGTGGTGGTGGTCTTGCCATTGGTGCCCGTGACGCCGATGAGGGCCAGCTTTTCATCGGGCGCGCCATGCAGCCGCTTGGCCAGTTCCGCCATCCGCAGCCGGGGCTCGCCCAGGAACGTGCAGCCGGCAACACGTTCGGGCAGCTCCAGGGGCTGCTCCGAGAAGACCGCCGAGGCGCCCCGCGCCAGGGCCTGCGGGACAAACGCGGCGCCATCGGCATGCTCGCCTTTCAGCGCCAGGAAGGCCCAGCCGGGTGCGACTTCCCGGCTGTCCGAGGTCAGCTCCGCGAGATCAGGCTGGGGCCCGGTGCGGTGTGTGGCCAGTCCTTCGATGAGTGCATCCAGCTTCATGGGGTCCCCGCCGTGAGTTTCACCACACCGCCCTGCGCCAGGGGCGTCCCGGGATCGGGGCTCTGGGCCGTCACCCGGACCCCCGTGGGACCCGGCGTGACGGCCACGCTGGGCACTCCGCCCACCAGCACCACGCGCTGGATGGCGGCCTTCAGGCTGAGCCCGACGACATTGGGAACCTTGCCGCGCTCTACGTGGACCACCGCCTCATCCGTGTCGCTCTCCGGCCAGTCCCGCAGGGAGAGCTGGAGGTCCGCCTTGCGATCGGGATCGGGGGCCGTCTGGCGGTAGCGGAGGATCTGGTCCCCGATCATCTTGAAGAGGGGTGCGGCCACATCGCCGCCTTCCCGGTTGCCGGCGGGATCGTCCAGCATCACCAGCACACCGTACTGGGGCTTGTCCGCGGGGAAGAAGCCCAGGAACGAGGCATAGTGGCGCTTCGGATCGTACTGGCCGTTGATCAGCTTGCGGCTGGTGCCGGTCTTGCCGAAGGCCACCACGCCATTGTCCAGCTTGGCCAGCTTGCCCGTGCCCTCGGTGATGACCCCCTTGAGAACCTCCTTCATGAGGTTGGCGGTCTCTTCGCTGATGACCTGATCACGGACCTTGGGCTTGAACTCCTTGAGCAGCAGCCCGCGGTCGTTGTAGATGCGTTCCACCAGGATGGGCTGCATCAGCTTGCCGCCATTGGCGATGGCGCAGCCGGCCATCAGGATCTGGAGCGGCGTCACACTGAGGCCGTAGCCGTAGGACATCGTGTAGGCGGTGGGCAGCGTCCAGCGATCCGGCGACAGCAGTCGGCCCGCACTCTCTCCGGGGATGTTGAGCCCGGTGGTCTCCCCGAAACCGAACTTGCGCAGGTACTGGTAGCGGATGGCCGGATCCATGCGGATGCCGATCTTGGCCGCGCCGATGTTCGAGCTGTACCACAGGATCTGCTCGAGGGTGAGGAGGCCATGCCGGTGCGTATCGGTGATGGGCGGAATCTTGGGGTTGTACTTCCACCGGCCTTCCTCGCAGTTGATGAGTTCACCCAGGTGGACCTTGCGCTCCTCCAGGGCCATCGCCACGGTGAAGATCTTCATGGTGGAGCCAGGCTCGTAGACATCCTCCACGGGATGGACCTTGCGGGCATCGGCCTGCTGCTCCAGATCCTGGTGCAGTTCATCCCGTTCCGCCGGGGTGAGATCCGCTTCGGAGCGGTTCATGAACTTCTCGGGCAGGATGTGGTTCGGATCGAAAGTGGGCGTGCCCGCCATGGCCAGGATTTCTCCGGTCTGGGGATCCACCACCACCGCGTAGGCCGTCTTCGGATGGCACATCTGGACGCCCTTCGCCAGCGCATCCTCCACGATGTGCTGGATGGTGGCGTCAATGCTGAGCTGCAGGGAAGCGCCGTTCACGGGCACCTGGCTGTAGTTCTCCTGCAACAGGAGCAGGTGGCCGTGGGCATCCCGGGGAGCGATCAGCTCCCCTTTCATGCCGGCCAGCTGCTTGTCGTAGGTCTGCTCGATGCCCAGCTGGCCCACCCCGTCAATGTTGGTGAAGCCGATGATCTGCGCCGCCAGGCTGCCCCGGGGGTAGTAGCGCCGGCTCTCCGGCTGGAACTCGACGCCCTTCAGGGCCAGGAGCCGGATGGCATCCGCCTTCGCAGGGTCCAGATGGCGCTGGAGGTAGACGAAGGTCTTCTTCCGGATCAGCTTGGCGATCAGATCCTTCTTCGGCTGGCCCAGGATGGGGGCCAGCTTCGCGGCCACCTGGGCCGCAGCCTGCCGGTCCGGATCGCCCCAGGTCTTCTCCTCGCCCGGCCCCGCCTTGTACTGCGGGTAGAACACCCGGGGATCCGCGAACAGGCTCTCCACCTTGATGGAAATCGCCAGGGGCTCCCCGCGGCGGTCCCGCAGTTCGCCGCGGACGGGCGGGATGGGGATGACGGTCGTGTGCTGCTGTTCCGCCCGCAGCCGGTAGCGGTGGTGCTCCACGACCTGCAGCCAGACCAGGCGGAGGAGGATGGCCAGGGTCCACAGCAGCATGGCTCCCAGCAGCCAGGGGAGGCGCGCGCTGAGGAGATCTTCGGCCTCCTGCCGGCCGAGCAGGCGGCGGGTGGCGCGGGGCTGGATGGCGAAGGGCATGGGCAGGAAACCGGGTCAGAGGCAGGGGCGGACGGCGCCGCATCCGCCTCTGCCAGGATAGGCGATCTGGGAGGTCACCCTCGGCTAGAACTCGTCAGAGCTGACCGGCCGGAGCTTGGCCAGGCGCTGGTCTGCCGTCGTGAAGGCCCGCCGGATCAGGTGGCTTTCCTTCCGGGGCTGGAGCCCAGCCTTCTCGGCGTACACCTGCACCGCGTCGTCCCGCTGGTAGCGGCTGCGTTCCAGCAGAAGCTTCCGCTGGACCTCCTCCTCGGTGTGGATCCGTTCCTGGATATCCCCCATGGCGTACCCCAGGCGGGTGCTCTGGATCTTCAGGTAGGCCAGGGTCATCAGCGGCATGGCCATCGCCAGCACCAGCAGGACCATGCGCAGGATGCCTTCGCTCTCCACCCGGCGGGGCGGCAGAGAGCGGGACTGGGGAACGGCGTTCATGGGGAGCCTCGGTTCAGGGGAGGCGCTCGGCCACACGGAGCCGGGCGGAACGGGAGGGGGGATTGGCGGCGGCTTCGGTTTCGCTGGGCGCGAACCCGCCGGGATGGATGAGACGCAGGCGTTTCGGAAGCGCCTGGGGCGCCAGGCGCCCGGGTCCGTCGTAGATGCCCGCAAGGCGGCGGAGGGTCTGCTTGACGATCCGGTCCTCCAGGCTGTGGAAGCTGATCACCGCCAGCCGCCCGCCGGGCCGCAGGGCGTTCACGGCGGATTCCAGGGTGGCGGCGAGCCGCGCCAACTCCCCGTTCACGGCGATGCGGACGGCCTGGAAGGTCCGGGTGGCGGGGTCGCTGTGACCCTTGCGCTTGGCCGGTTCCCGGGGGATCACGGTGTAGACCGCCTCCGCGAGATCACGGGTGGTGGTCAGCCGCCCCTCGTCCAGGGCGCGAAGGATGGCCCGGGCGATGGGACGGGAGGCCCGTTCCTCGCCGAAGGCGTAAAGGGCATCGGCCAGGCTCTCGTCGCTCTGCCCGGCGATCCATTCCAGCGCCGTGGGGCCATGCTCCGGATCCATGCGCATGTCCAGGGGACCTTCCTCCCGGAAGCTGAAGCCCCGCTCCGCGCGCTTGAGCTGGAGGGTGGACACGCCCAGATCCGCCAGGATGGCGTCGAACCCGGACGCGGCCTGGGTGCCCATCCATTCCAGGAAATCCGGGTTTCCCCAGAGGTCCTCGTGGGCGCAGGCCAGCACCTGGAAGCGGGGATCGGAGCCCAGGCGTTCCAGGGCCAGGGCCCGGGCCTCGGGATCCCGGTCCACGCCGAGGTAGCGGCTGTCGGCATCGCAGCGGGCCAGCAGGGCCTCCGCATGGCCGCCGAGGCCGAGGGTGAGATCCAGGATGCGGGACGCCGGCGGCAGCGGAAGGTGGTCCAGCACCTCCTGGAGCAGGACAGGCACATGGAGGGGCGCGGGGGCAGCCACGCTCATATCCCCAGGTCCGCGAGCTGGGCCAGATCCTCGGCGCTGAGCGGTTCGGCCGCCAGACGACGCTCGAAGCCGGCGCGGTTCCACAGGGCCAGATGGTCCATCTGCCCCAGCAGGGCCACCTCGCCGGTGAGCTGGGCGGCTTCGCGGAGGATCGGCGGAATGACGAAGCGCCCCTGCGTATCGGGCTCCACCTCGCTGCCGTAGTAGGCCGTGACTTCCAGGAAGCGGCGCTTGGCGGGATTGGTGGCGGGCAACGCAGCCAGCCGGGCCTCGATGGCTTCCCAGATGGGCATCGGGTACAGGCGGGCCGACCGGCCATCCAGGGACGTGAGGTAATGGCGCAGACTCCCGCTCCCCTCGCCCTGGGCGAAGGCCTCCAGCTCGGCCTTGAAGGATGACGGGAGTTTCAAACGTCCCTTTTCATCCACCGTGGCCGGTGTGTTTCCGCGAAGTCGGAGCACCAGCAACGCCTTTCAACCAGTTGTCCAGAGGGCTTCGGCGAGAGGGAATGGACCACCTTGATCCACTTCAATCCACTTTCTTCCACTGGGAACCACCTGAAAGTGTAGGAACCTTCCACCCCACCACAATCCGAAAAGAAAAACGAAGGCCTGCCGGTCTCTTTCGCCCATGGGCCTCATTCTTCAGCCCCCCCGGTAGCGATCCATGACGCGACAAGACGAAAAAAAGACGATCCAAGCCAACCAGATCCGGGCCCCCGGAAGCAAGGCCCGGAAGGCGCGTGGCACCCTGCTCAGAGGATGCGAATGGCGGTGGCGTCTGGCCCTCCAGCCCTCCGGCCTCGTATCCTGGTCTTTTCACCTTTTCCAGGAGTCAGGTCCATGACCATCAAGATCGGCATCAACGGGTTCGGCCGCATCGGCCGCGTGCTGTTCCGTGCGGCAGCGAAGGAATGCAAGGACATCGAGATCGTGGCCATCAACGACCTGCTGGAGCCGGAGTACCTGGCCTACATGCTGCGTTTCGATTCGGTCCACGGCCGCTTCCCGGGCGAGATCAGCGTGGAGGGCAACACCCTCATCGTGGACGGCAAGCGGATCCGCCTCACGGCCGAGAAGGATCCCGCGACCCTGCGCTGGAACGAGGCGGGCGCGGACATCGTCATCGAGTCCACCGGCCTCTTCCTCACCCATGACGCCGCCGCGAAGCATCTGGCTGCCGGCGCCCGGAAGGTGATCATGTCGGCCCCCAGCAAGGACGACACGCCGATGTTCGTCTACGGCGTGAACGACACGGTCTACGCGGGCGAGACCATCCTCTCCAACGCCAGCTGCACCACCAACTGCCTGGCCCCCGTGGCCAAGGTGCTCCACGACACCTTCGGCATCAAGCGCGGCCTCATGACCACGGTGCACGCGGCGACGGCCACGCAGAAGACCGTGGATGGCCCCAGCAGCAAGGACTGGCGCGGCGGCCGCGGCATCCTGGAGAACATCATCCCCAGCAGCACCGGGGCGGCGAAGGCCGTCGGCAAGGTCATCCCCGAGCTGAACAAGAAGCTGACCGGCATGTCCTTCCGCGTGCCCACGTCCGATGTCTCCGTGGTGGACCTCACCGTGGAGCTGAAGACCGAGACCACCTACGAGGCCATCTGCGCCGCCATGAAGGCCGCCTCCGAAGGCCCGCTGAAGGGCGTGCTCGGCTACACCACCCAGAAGGTGGTCTCCACCGACTTCCGCGGGGATTCCTGCCCCTCCGTCTTCGATGCCGAGGCGGGCATCATGCTGGATCCCACCTTCGTCAAGGTGGTGGCCTGGTACGAC
>JAKAMQ010000103.1 GCA_021812805.1 Acidobacteriota bacterium | reverse complement strand
GCGGATGCGGGCCTGCAGCAGCGGGTCGTCGGGCGGCGCGAAGGGCAGCGAGGCCACCACGACCAGGCTGAGCGCCTCGCCGGGCAGGTCCACGCCCTGCCAGAAGCTGGCGAGGCCCAGCAGCGCCGCCGAGGGCGTGACGCGGAAGCGCTCCAGGAGCTGGGTGCGCGAAAGGCCGTCGCCCTGCACGAAGAAGGTCAGGTCCGGCAGGGCGTCCTTCAGCCGGGGCTGGAAGGCGGCCAGCATCTTGCGGCTGGTGAAGAGCAGGAGGGCGCGCCCACGGCTGGCGCGGAGCAGGCGCTCCAGGGCCGCGAGGGAGGCCTCGATCCAGGCGGGATCGCCCACGCCACCGGAACCCGCCCGGCGCTCGGGCAGGCCCGGCGGCACGAAGAGCAGGCCCTGGGCCTCGAAATCGAAGGGGCTCTCCACATGCTCCGCGGCCTCCACCTCGGCCTTCGTGAGGCCCAACCGCAGGCCCAGGCCATTGAAGCCGCGGCCATCCCGCAGGGTGGCGCTGGTCAGCACCACCGTCTCGAAGCCCCGGCGGATGTGCTGATGGAAGAAGGGGCGCACATCCACGGGGTTGGACTTGAAGTGCACGAGGTTCGGCCCCTCGCGGCTCAGCGTGGACACCCAGCCCGGCGGCTGGGCGAAGATCTGCTCCATGCGGGTGAAGGCCGTGCCCACGCGCTCCGCCAGGCGGCCCCAGGCGGGGGTATCGGGATCGGCGGTGGCCAGGCGGCGCAGTTCCACGCCCACGGGGGCACCCGCGTCCACCCAGGCACCCACCGCATCCGCCAGGGCCCGCAATTCAGCCGTCGCGCCCAGGAGCGGTTGCACGCCGGCGTCCAGGGGCACCCAGGCCATGAGGTCGCCCCAGGCCCGTTCCCAGGGCTCCAGCAGCAGGGCCAGGCCGGCCCCCTGCCCCGCCGCGGCTTCGCGCAGATCCGCGAAAAGCAGGTGCATGGCGCGGCTGGACCAGCTCTCCGAGCAGCTCTCCGTGAGCTGCTCCTCCAGATCGTGGGCCTCGTCCAGGATGACGACCGGGGCATCCGGCAGCACCTGGCCGAAGGCGGATTCCCGCAGCACGCGGTCCGCCAGCAGCAGGGCGTGGTTGACGATGATGAGGTCGGCCTCGGCCACCTCCTGGCGCAGCTTCGTGAGGAAGCAGTCCTCGTAGCGCGGGCACTGCCGGCCCGTGCAGCGCTCGGCCCGGGCGTTCACCTTGTCCCACAGGGGCGATTCGCCTTCGCCGAACCGGCCCAGGCCTTCGCGATCACCATCCGGCGTATCCAGGGTCCACCGCTGGAGGGCCATCCAGAGCTGCTGGTCGCCGCGGGTCAGCTCCGCCGGGGGCGCCCCCCGCAGGAGCTCCCAGGCGGCCCGGCAGAGGTAGTTGGCCCGGCCCTTGGCCAGCACCGCCTTCACGGGGCGACCCAGGATGCCGGCGGCCCGGGGCACATCCTCCTCCAAGAGCTGGCGCTGAAGCTGCTTCGTCCGGGTGGCCACCAGCACCGGGGCGCGCCCCGCGGCCAGGGCCGGCACCAGGTAGCCCAGGCTCTTGCCGGTGCCCGTGCCGGCCTCGACCGCCTGCAGCACCGCGTCGGGTCGGCCCTCCGCCTCGGCCCCGGCCACCCGCCAGGCCCGGAAGGCCGCCGTCCCGTCCAGGATGGCGCCATGCACCAGCTCCGCCATGCGGCGCTGGCCGGGGCGGTCCTCCGCCCCCGGAAAGCAGGCGAAGATCCGTCCCTCCGGCGGGGCGAAGTAGCGGTCCATGGGGTGCGCCATCCGACCAGTGTGGACCAAGGGCGTAAAAAGGGCGAATACCCCTTCCGGCTGGATCCCGCGGATCGGCGGGGCCTCGGCGCCCGGGACAGGCTCCGCCTGATCCGGGCGCGGGGTCCAAGGGGGACGCAGAGGCGGCGCAGTCGCCGGGCGGTCCCCCTTGATTATTCTCGGCGCCCGGGACAGGCCCTGCCTGATCCGGGCGCGGGGTCCAAGGGGGACGCAGAGACGGCGCAGTCGCCGGGCGGTCCTCCTTGATTATTCTCGGCGCCCGGGACAGGCTCTGCCTGATCCGGGCGCGGGGTCCAAGGGGGACGCAGAGGCGGCGCAGTCGCCGGGCGGTCCCCCTTGATTATTTGTGATACGTCTTCCCCTGCAGGATCGTGAAGGCCCGGTAGAGCTGCTCCAGCAGCAGCACCCGGCTCAGCTCGTGGGGGAAGGTCAAGGGCGAGAGGCTGACCTGCTCGCGCACCTCGGCCTTGAAGGCGGGATCGAACCCGTGGCTGCTGCCGATGACGAAGGCCAGGCTGTCGCCCCGGTCCATGCGCCCGCCCAGCCAGCGGGCCAGGGCCTCGCTGTCGCGGAGCTGGCCTTCCGGGGTGAGCAGCACCGGACAGGTCGTCCCCTGGAGGCGGGCGCGGAGGCGCAGGGCTTCATCGCTCAGGGCCCGGGCCGGATTCCCCCGGCCCTCCGGCAGTTCCACCACCTCGAGGCGCGCGAAGGGGCGGAGCATGGCCAGGTAGTGCTGGGCCAGATCCCGGCAGGGATCCTGGCGCAGGCGGCCGAGGGCGAGGACGGTGATGGGGTACATGGATCCCTTGTGAAACGATACTGGAGCCCGATGTGATGAATTCCCCTTGGAATCCCCGCGGGTTGGCGGCACCATCCTGACGTACCTGTGACCTGTGATGGAGGTGTTCTCATGCGACGCGCCCTGCTTCTGCCCGCCCTTTTCGCGGTTCTCACGCCGCTCTACATGGGTTGCGGCGGAAACTCAATCCCCACCTCAATGCCTCCCGCCGCGCAGGAGCCCTACGACATCCTGGCCCACCTGAAGTACCTGGCGGTGCGCAAGGACTACCGGGATGCCGCGATGATCGCGCCCATCACGCCGGATGTGGTGTTCCCTTCCGCCATGCACCTCCAGAGCGATGCCAACCAGTTGGGCATCACGCTCACGCCGGAGGAACTGAAGGGCCTCGGCATTGACGACAAGCTGGCGGCCCAGCTCAACAGCCTGCCGGGCGGTCCCACGGATACCTACACCATCAAGGACGCACGCCTGGCCTTCAACGCGGGGATCTACCGGCTGCTGAAGGCCCTCACGCCGAAGACTTGGGCGAAGATGGACAGCATGGGCATCACGGACAACCAGGGCATGCGCCAGTACGGCTCCTCCACCGTCGTCAAGGACATGACCCTGGGCTACGACGGCCAGAAGGTCATGACCGTCAGCTGCCTGAAGAAGCCCGATGGCACCTGGGGCGTCTCCTTCATCCGGTTCGAAGTGAATCCCAAGAGCCTCAAGCAGTAAGGATCTCCGGATCCGCGCGGGCCCTCCGTGTCCAGCGGAGGGCCCGCATGCGTACCTCGGATCGCGGGCTGCGGTATGCTGGGCGCGCCTGCCCAGACCCGAGGCGCGCGGAGGCTGCCATGGCCGGACGCACGACCCTACTCGAAACCGTGAACCATCAGGTGGATGAAGCGGCCGGCCTGCTCGGCCTTCCCGCCGATCTGCGCGAACTGATGAAGACGCCCTACCGCGAGGTCACCGTCACCTTGCCGGTGCGCATGGATGACGGCACCCTGCGCGTGTTCCGCGGCTACCGCGTGCAGCACAACGGGGTGCGGGGCCCCCAGATGGGCGGCCTGCGCTACCATCCGGGGGTGGATCCCGACGAGATCCGGGCCCTGGCCAGCCTGATGACCTGGGAGACCGCTGTGGTGAACCTCCCTCTGGGCGGCGCCATGGGGGGCATCCAGTGCGATCCGGCTCGCCTGAGCGGGCATGAGCTGGAGATGCTCACGCGCCGCTACATCTCGAAGATCTCCATGGTGCTGGGGCCCACCCGGGATGTGCCCATGCCCGATCTGGGCACCGATGCCCGCACCATGGCCTGGGCCATGGACGAGTACGGCCGCAAGAACGGCCACCAGCCGGCCTGCGTCACGGGCAAGCCCCTGGAACTCGGTGGCAGCCGCGGCGCTGATTCGGCGGCGGGCCGCGGCGTGGCCCTCTGCCTCCGGGAAGCCTGGGAAGGGGTGCTGGGACACTCCCTC
This sequence comes from Acidobacteriota bacterium, assembly GCA_021812805.1. Classification (GTDB taxonomy): domain Bacteria; phylum Acidobacteriota; class Holophagae; order Holophagales; family Holophagaceae; genus Geothrix. The sequence goes on along the minus strand of JAKAMQ010000103.1, from coordinate 6,252 downwards.
CCGGGCGCCCGGGTCGTCCTTCAGGGCTTCGGCCATGTCGGCAGCCAGGCGGCCCGGCATCTCGCGGCCCTCGGCGCCCGTGTGGTGGCCGTGGCGGATCTCGGCGGCGCCGTGCGCCGGCCGGAGGGGCTCGATCCGACCGCCCTGGCGACCCATGTCCGCACCCATGCCACCGTGGCTGGTTTTCAGGGCGGCACCGCCATGGACCCTGCCGCCCTCTGGGCTGAACCCTGCGACATCCTGGTCCCCGCGGCCCTCGGGGGCGTCCTGGATGAAACGGCGGCCCGCGCAGTCCAGGCAGGGCTGGTGGTGGAGGGCGCCCACGGCCCCACCACCCTCGAAGGAGAGCGCATCCTCCAGGCCCGCGGCATCCCGGTGCTTCCGGATATCCTCGCCTGCGCCGGCGGCGTCACCCTCGCCTACTTCGAATGGGTGCAGAACCTCCAGCAGGCGTTCTGGGACGAGGGCGAGGTGCTGGCCCGGGTGGACCGCACGCTGCTCCAGGCCTTCGCCGACGTGCGGGCGCAGGTGGAGCAGTACCACTGCAGCTGGCGGAATGGCGCCCTCGCCCTGGCCCTGAGCCGTGTCCACGCGGCCAACGAGCTGCGCGGGTGGTGAGCCCGCGCCTGAGCGGAGCCGTCGCGGAAGCCGCACGCAGCCTGCTCGGGTGCCGTCTGGTCCATGGCGGGGTCACCCTCCGCATCACGGAAGTCGAGGCCTACGGCGGCCCGGAGGACAGCGCCAGCCACGCGCGGCACGGACGCACGGCCCGCAACGCGGTGATGTGGGGCCCCGCGGGCCGCGCCTACCTCTTCTTCTGCTACGGCGCCCACTGGATGCTCAACGTGGCCACGGGGCCCGAGCATGAGGCCGCCGCCGTGCTCATCCGCGGGGCCGAAGTGGAAACGGGGCTGGAGACGGTTCTCGCCCGCAGGCGCGCCACCCGGGTCACACCCGGTCTCTGCGCCGGTCCCGGCAAGGTGGCCCAGGCCCTGGGCCTGGACCGATCCTTCAACGACCACGATCTCCTGGCCAAGGGCGGCCTGAGCCTCCTCCCGGGCCCTGCCCCCACCCGCCTCCTCGCCGGCCCGCGCCTCGGCATCGCCTACGCCACGCCCGAGGACCAGGCCCGTCCCTGGCGCTTCGCCGATGGCGACAGCCGCGCCGTGGCCCGACGGAAGGCGCTCGCGCCCTTGTGAAAGGCCCCCCGACGCTCCATACTCGATCTCCCCCCAGTCGGCTTCTCGCGGGAAGCCGGGATGCGGGGTGATCAGCACAATGGGGGTGACCGGTTTCGACAGGTCATGAACCCGGGTGCCTGGTGCAGGCGGGGGTTGGACGGTTGGCCCCCTTATCAAGCCGCCCAAACCAAACTGCCAACGATAACTTCGAACTGGCTCTCGCTGCCTAGGGCAACCTAGGCTCCGAGCGAGTCCCCGGGATCTCTGGGTACCGGGCTCGTTAAACCGCTGAAAGGGTGGCTTCGGCCTGCCGGACAGCGGCACCAGATAGGCCGCCGCGACGCCCCCTGCCGGCGGCCGAGATCAGGAGGCACACGTCCCGAGCGGCTCGTCCGTTCCCCGCCGGGAGGTTCCAAGAGCGGACCAAGCCTGTGGAAGAGCCGCCATCCGGCATGTCTTGGACGTGGGTTCGACTCCCACCACCTCCACCATTTCAAGATCCAGCGACATCCGAAAACATCCAATAAACCCAATCAGATCAAGAAATTTGCTCAAATTCTTGTCCGATTCGGGCCGGCTTGGTTTGTTGAAATCCGGGGGCAACTGGGGGCAAGATTGGGGGCAACTGGGATGTTGCCCTTGGGAGTTGCCCCCATGCCGCTGACCGATATTGCGATCCGCAAAGCCAAAGCCGGAGAGAAGCCCGTCAGGCTCTCGGATGAGCGAGGGCTCTATCTGGAGATCGCCCCGGGCGGGGGCAAATGGTGGCGTCTGAAATACCGCTTCGAGGGCAAGGAGAAGCGTCTCTCTCTCGGGGTCTATCCCGATGTGGGCCTGAAGGAGGCCCGAGAGCGCAGAGATGCCGCCCGCAAGCTGGTGGCTGATGGCGTAGACCCCAGCGAGAATCGCAAGGCCCAGAAGGCCGCCAAGGCTGACCGTGCCGCGAACAGCTTCGAGGTCATCACTCGGGAGTGGTTCGCCAAGTATTCCTCCCAGTGGGTGGACTATCACGGAGACCGCATCCTCAAACGGTTTGAGCGCGACATCTTCCCCTGGATCGGAGATCGCCCGATTGCAGATATCACGGCTCAGGAGGTGCTGGCCGTGATCCGCCGCATTGAAGGACGTGGGGCGGTGGAGACCGCCCATCGTGCCTTGAGCAACTGTGGGCAGGTGTTTAGGTATGCGGTCGCCACAGGCCGGGCGGGTCGTGATCCTTCCGGAGACCTAAAAGGCGCCATCCCGCCCGCCCAGGGGGGGCACATGGCTGCAACCACCGAGCCTCTGCGTCTGGCGGAGATCCTGCGGGCGATGGATGGGTACGAAGGAACCCTCATCGTGAAGTGCGCTTTGCGGCTGGCGCCCCTGGTCTTTGTGAGGCCAGGAGAGCTACGGAAAGCAGAATGGGCCGACTTCGACCTGGAGGCAGCGGAGTGGCGCTACATCGTCACCAAGACCAAAACCCAGCACATCGTCCCCCTCTGTAGCCAAGCCCTGGAAATCCTGCGGGAGCTTCAGCCGCTCACAGGAAAGGGGCGTTTCGTCTTTCCCAGTGCCCGCAGTTCTGCCCGCCCTATGAGCGATAACGCGGTTCTTGCAGCCATGCGGCGCATGGGGATTCCGAAGGAAGAGATGAGCGGGCACGGATTCCGCGCCGTGGCGCGCACCATCCTGGACGAAGTTCTAGGCGTCCGCCCTGACTTCATCGAACATCAACTCGCACATGCCGTGCGTGATCCCAACGGGCGTGCGTACAACCGCACGGCTCACCTCGCTGAGCGGCGGAAGATGATGCAGCAGTGGGCGGATTACCTCGACTTGCTCAAAGCTGGGGGCGGAGCCATCACCATGCTGAAACGTGCCTGAACACATTCAGAAATCCCAGGCGAAGTGCTTTAGGCAGATTCGAGAAATACTTGGTCGGGGCTGCCCTTTCCCTTGTGCTTACGAGGCGATGATCATTTCTGCTTCGATACTCTCTTCGTCAACGCCAACATCAACACCTTCCTCCAGCAGCTCTCCTGTGTAAGCGGTCTTTCCGGTTGCCTGCTCGATTAAACCCAGCAAGCGTTTCTGTCGGTCTGTCATAAATGCATCAAAGTTATCGCTGCGTAGGATGTTTGGTGACGTCCTCCCCACTTCTATACCAAGGATGGTGAGAGTCCAGGGTTAAGGGTTGTCTCGCTGGGATTCGCGGAGGGAGGCGTAGCCGACCGGAGTGAATCCCAGCGTTGCGCTGTTTCGGCGGGGGTTTGATCGCCAAGGGCGCTGTGGGGTCTGCGGTGATTGTAATCATGCCGCCAGGCTTCGGCGACCCTTCTGGCTTCCTGGATGCTCCGGAACCAGTGCTCATTGAGGCACTCATCTCGGAACCGCCCGTTGAAGCTCTCACAGGTGCCGTTCTGCATGGGCTTTCCGGGCTGGATGAAGTGGTGGCGAATCCTCCGCTGGTAGCACCACTGGTCGAAGACCCGACTGGTGAACTCAGGGCCGTTGTCCGTGACGATGACCTCGGGCCTGCCTCGTTCGTGGATGACCCGGTCCAGCACCCGCCCCACCCGAAGACCCGGCAGGCTGGTGTCCACCTCGATGGCCAGGCACTCGCGGGTGAAGGTGTCGACCACGTTCAGCGTCCGCAGCGCCCGGCCATCGGCGAGGGCGTCCGAGGTGAAGTCCATGGCCCACTGCTCACCGGGCCGGGTGGGAGCCTGGAGGTCCTTCCTGGGGCAGCCCTTCAGCCGCTTTCGGATGCGCTTCCGCACGGAAAGCCCTTCCTCCTTGTAGAGCCGGTAGATCCGTTTCACGTTCACGGGGAAGCCCTCCCTCCGCAGGAGCACATGAAGCCGCTGATAACCGAACCGCTTCCGCTCGGCAGCCAGTTCCAGGAGCCGCCGGCGCAGCTCAACCCAGTCCTTTCGCCGGGACTGATACCGATAGCTGCACCGCTGCATCCCGATCACCCGGCAGGCCCGCCGTTCGCTCATCTGAAACTGGGTCCGAAGGCCACCCACGGCCTTCCGACGCTCCGGGGGCCTCAGAATTTTTTTCCGAGCAGGTACCTCAGGCCCTGGTTGTCCAGCGAGAGCTCCCCCACAAGCTGCTTCAGCTTTCGGTTCTCCTCCTCCAGCCCCTTCAGCCGCTTTGCGTCGGCCACGTCCATCCCGCCGAACTTGGCCTTCCACCGGTAGAAGGTCTGCTCGCTGACTCCAAGCTTTCGGCAGATCTGGGCTGTGGTCCTTCCGGCCTCGTGCTCTTTCAAGGCCAAGATGATCTGCTCCTCGGTGTATCTGCTCTTTCTTAAGGGGCCCTCCAAAGGGGGAGGACTCACATTATCCTTGGTCTAGTTTTCTGGGATGACGTCAAGGCAACTATGGACTATACGGAAGGGCCATTTCAAATGAACCATCAACGCTCTTGAAGCTCACCTTTTGCCAGAATGAGTAGGATTCAATTGTGGCCAGGAGGGTGAAGGTATTGACCTCGGAGGGTCTTAGATTCGAGTCAAGTAGTTTAAAAAAGAACCTGCCTAAACCCTTGTTTTTGTGGGAAGGCAGAACTGAAAAATTGTTGATTCGCCCTATTCGATTCTGAAGATCAACATGAACGGCTGTTCTTGCGAATATAAGGCCATTCTGAAATATCGAGAAAAAGCGATGGCCGTGACCCGATGGAAGGTGCTTTAGGAAATTCGGGTTATAGGCCATCGCTGCTCCTGCGATCATTCCACCAACTTCTCCCCAAAATCTAAGCAACTCAGCATAATTTGTGCTATCAACATCAATTTCAGTAAAGTCGAATGCGGACTCATGAGTCATGGTTGTTGCCTAACGAAAGAAGCTAACCGGCCCCGCCTGCACCGAGGCGCTGAGCGGAGCCGAGGAAGCGAAATGTTGAGAGAGATCAGAAGACAATGCAGGCGGGGTCCGAGTTGAGCGGAGGGTTAGGCACCACTGGCCAGCGGAGAGGAGGAGGTGCGAGCAGATGCAATGAGCCATTTCCCATCTGGTTGCCGTTGCCAATCTAAAAGAAACCAACCTTTTGCCGTGATCTCTTTCCCTTCGGGAGTGCGGACGTGTTGGATGTATGTTCCGTACTGCCTGACCTGGGATGAGGAGGATTTGGCAGATATTAGTTGCATCTCGTGAGACAGAACTTTATAGCTGGCGAAAGAGTTGAGAAATGCTTCAATTTTTTCGCGACCGACGATTGGAGCCTGGCCAACGTTCTCCAGTTTGCCGGTTGGAGTAAAGAGCTGGGCGATTGCTCGCGAATTCTGAGAGCGTACGAGGTCTTCATACCGCAAAAGTGCCGATGCCGCCTCACGCAGGGCGACCTGCTCGGGCTGTGGCTCGGAGCTGATTTCGGGACGTGTTCCCCCACAGCCAGCCAGAAGGATGGTCGCGATCGGGGCGGTGAAACGAATAGCTCTCGACGACAGCGAAATACTCATTGTGGCGCCTAACGAATGAAGCTAACCGGCCCCGCCTGCACCGAGGCGCTGAGCGGAGTCGAGGAAGACGGATGAAGAGAAAGAGCGGGAGACAATGCAGGCGGGGTCCGAGTTGAGCGAGGGGTTAGGCGGGCGGGCCAGGAAGTTCGGGGTTGGCGGAATTCAGTTTGACACTATAGGCAAGATTCAAAATGAGTGCGAATGCACAAAATCCAAGAAAAGCTTTCGATACACCATGATCGAAATGCCATAAGTACGCTGAAAATCCTGTAATGAACGCGAACTTACCAATAGCCAGCGAACAATCGAAAAAGATAATAGAGAGCGGGAATTTTCTATACCGAGGTTTAGCAATCAAATCTGCCATCATGGCCATGGCGATCAATAGTGGAATAGCAGCCGCAAGTGAGTACTCGGAAATCTTAAGGGGAATATCTCTGTTTGTGATATCAAGGATCTTCACTAGAAGTGCAAATGAGGCTCCAGCAAGCCCGTACATGGCTACTTTGAAGGAAATGAATTCACTCTTATCTGCTGGAATCGGAATCAGCATTCGCCATTCCTCCAATTACTTCATCGGGTGAGTTAGATCAGTTTGTGACGACGCCTAACAATAATTGG
>JAKAMQ010000102.1 GCA_021812805.1 Acidobacteriota bacterium | reverse complement strand
CGCCCGGCCGGATGCCAAGGCCATCTTCGCCAAGGCCACTGCGGATCTCGAAAAGACGGGCCAGGCTGAACGCGCGATCCATCAGGGCCAGAAGGCGCCCGACTTCACGCTCCCCGACGCCAAGGGCCACCCCGTCCACCTGGCGGATCTTCTGAAGAAGGGCCCCGTGGTGCTGACCTTCTATCGCGGGGGGTGGTGCCCCTTCTGCAATCGTCAGCTCAAGAGCTACCAGGATCATCTCGCGGAGATCCACGCCCTGGGGGCTGAACTGGTCGCCGTCTCCCCGCAGCTGCCGGATTTCACGGTCTCGACGACCGAGAAGGACGCCCTGACCTTCCCGGTGCTCAGTGATGTGGGCAACCACGTGGCCCGCACCTATGGCCTCGTCTTCCGGGTGCCGGACGCGGTGATCCCCATCTACCACCAGTTCGGCATTGATCTGGAGAAGCGGAACGGCGATGCGTCCCAGGAGCTGCCCATGCCCGGAACCTACATCATCGGCCGCGACGGGATCGTCCGGCTCTCCTACGTCCAAGCCGACTACACCAAGCGGCTTCCCGTCGAGGATCTGCTCGCAGGGTTGCGGCAGGTCCGCTGACCTGAACGCAGGGGACCGCCTGCTCGCCTCGCGCGCCCCCATGGGGTGTCAGGCCCTGTACAGCCTCTCCGTCCGGGTGGATGGGCGCGTGATCTGCACGGCTCTGCGATGATGCAGGCTGGAACAGCCGAGGTGCCTGTGAACCGTGCTGCGCTGAAAGATGAAGTCTTCATGAACATGGCGCTGGAGCTGAGCCGCCTCGGGACCTGCTGCCGGTTGAAGGTCGGGGCGGTCCTGCTGCGCTCGGATGGCGGCATCGCGGCGGCGGGCTTCAATGGCGCACTGCCGGGCATGCCCCACTGCACGCCGGATACCTGCAAGCCCGGCCAGCGCTGCCTGCACACCAGCCACGCGGAGGAGAATGCCCTGGGCTTCTGCGACGGCCCCGTGGCCACGGCCTATGTCACCCACGAGCCCTGCCTGGTCTGCACCCGGGCCCTGGTGCGACGCGGGGTGCGCCGGGTGGTGTTCCGCCATCCCTACGTCAGCATCGCGGAGCAGGAACGGATCGAACGCCAGGCTGTGCTCGATCACTTCGCGGTCCGCTGGGAGTGTCTGACCTGAACGAGGGGGGACCGCCTGTTCACCCTCGGTTCGCGGTGCCCCTCCTCGTGGACCCCCACGGGATGTACCGGCCAAGCCGGGACCTCCCGTCTGGCCTGAACGCGCTGGCCGGGCCGGAGGATCAGATGCCCCGGGTCTCCCAGGTGGGCACGGGCACGGTTTCCAGGGTCAGTTCGGTCCCGTCGTCCAGCACCAGCCTGGTGGGGGGGCCCGTGCGGATCTCCACGATGGTGCGCCCCCGCAGGCGGTCCCCGGTGTCGCGCTGCCAGGGGATGCCCACGGGGTAGGTCCGGCGGTAGGCCTCGACCAGGGGCTCGAGGCCGGTGCAAAGCTGGTCCAGCGCCTGGCGGAAGGCGGTCCGGAAGCCTTTGGGGGGGATCGGATCCAGCCCCGCGGCTGTCAGGAAGGCTTCCGGCCCCACGGGCCGCTGGGTGGCAGGGGTTTCCGGTTGCCAGCAGCGGTGGCTGTCCAGGGTTTCGCTTTCGAGAACCACGGCGCGATCCCGGTGGATGCCCAGCCAGAGGGACACCCGGCCGCAGGCGGTGCCCTGGCCTTCGAAGTCCAGGGGCTGCTGGCCGTCGTCATGGAAGACCACGGCCCGGAGGGGCAGCCACTCGAAGGTCTCCACCACCTTATCGGTCACCGGCCCCGTGCTGTCCCGTCGCAGCTCGGCCACGGCGTTGGCGAAAGCCTGGCGGAGGGTGGCAAGGCAGATCACGCCTTCGGGCACGCCCAGGGCATCCAGGGCCAGGGGAGGCTCGTGCCAGCCGGCGGCCAGGGCCGGCACCACCTGCTGGAACAGGATCAGGGCCGGATCCCAGTCCCAGTGGCGGCTGGGCTCGTAGCCCAACTCCCGGCAGAGGTCGAACCAGGAGGCCCCTGGTCCTGCGTCGCCCGGGGCAAAGATGGCGTGGCCATCCAGGAAGATCCGGCAGCCGGGGCTGGGGCCGGATGGCTGCAGGCGGGTGAGGACCACTTCGTGGCGGCCCAGGGTGGCCAGGTCGGTCTCCTGGTACGGATGATCCTCCCGCCGCATCACTTTCAGCGGCGCGCCGAGGATCCAGGCATCCAGTACCACGCAGGCCCTCCGTGGATGGGAAACGTGGGGCCTGAAGCCGGATCCGTCAAGGAAATAAAAGGATTAGGTGGTTGAAAATCAATTCAGCTTCGTCAGCGCGATGCCGGGGTAGTAGTGCGTGAGGATCTGGTCGAAGGTGGCGCCCTCCAGGGCCATGCCGTAGGCGCCGGTCTGGCACATGCCCACACCGTGCCCCCAGCCCCGGCCATAGAAGATCCAGCGCCGGTTCTCCCCCTGGCCCACGGTGAGGTAGCGGAAGACATTGTCCTTCAGGCCCAGCAGGCCCCGGATGTGCATGCCGTGGAGCCGGTGAGGTCGGCCCCGGTCATCCACCAGGGTCGCCTCCAGCACCCGCCCCTCGGCATCGTGCTGGAGGCGGAGGGTGCGGATCCCCTTCACGGCCAGCCGTTTCTGCACCAGGGCCAGGAGATCGGCCTCGGTGTATTCCACGCGCCAGTGGGCCGAGGGGCTGTAGCGGTCCCAGGCGGCGCCATCGGGATCCAGGCGGCGCACGAGGATGCGGGCCGGACCGCTGGCGGGCAGCCACATCAGCCGGTCTCCCACCTGGATATCCGCCTTTGCAACCAGGCGCAGGGAGCCATCCGGGGATTTCTCCGCCAGGAGGAGATCCGGCGCCAGCGCCAGGGGTTCAGGGCCCGCATTCTTGCGCCGCACCTGGCGATCCATGAGGAGGGTGCCTTCTCCGGGCGCAGAGGGGCTGAGATCGTCCCAGAGCCGCGCCAGCACCTGAAGGGCATCCTGAAGGGTGGGGCCCCGGCGCGCGATCCAGGCCCCGGCGGGCACCAGGCCCCGGCGGCTGAGGAATTCCGCCAGCAGACGGTCCTGTTCCGGCAGGCCGTCGGCCTGGAAGTAGGCCGCATCCTGGGGACGCTCCTGGCCTTTCACGAGCTGGTCGAAGCCAAGGGCCCGGGCCAAGGCCAGGTAGAGGTTTCCGCTCGACGGGAGTGGGCGCGGCGCCACCCCGAGGTGCTGCTGGAGGGCGAGGACCGGCGCGGCCAGGCGGGCGATCGTCGCGGGCGCATCCAGCACCTTCCGGTTGAGCCACGCGGGCGGGATGATGCCATCCGCGAGGCGCAGCAGATCCCAGTCCAGCCAGGGCTGGCTGGCCGCGGCGGGAACCGGGACGCCCGAGGCGAAGGGAAGGGTGAGCGGCTTGGCGGGATAGTCGGGCACCCCCTTGAGGTAGGGCGCATCCCCCCCGAAGACCTGGGAGACATCCACCGTGTGTCCGCCGCAGTTGGCCATGAAGAGCGCCAGGATGGGCTTCCCGCCGTAGGTGGCGATGACGCCGGCCGTCTCCTGCACGGCCCGGTCCGTGAGCGCCTGTTCCGCATCCCGGCCGCCGTACACCTGATCGGCCACGGTGTCGGTCATGTCGAAGCCATCCTTCGCGTGCTTGCCCAGGTTGGCGATGGCATAGGTGCGGGCCGCCACCGCCTGGGCCTTGAGCGCTTCCAGCGAGGGGAATTCCCAGGCGCCCATCTCCTTGGGCACCACGCCCCGCAGGTAGGTCTCCAGATCCAGCGTGTTCACTGCGGCGAGCCGCCCCTGGGCGTTGGGGAAGATCTCCACCTTGCCCCGGTAGCGGCCCTTCCCCACCAGGGTGGTCAACTCGCCGGTGGGCCTGAGCCAGACACCGTCGAGGGGCAGGGGGCGGCGCTCGTAGGCCTCGGTGATGGCATAGAGCGCGCGGCCCAGCCGGGGGGGGACGGTCAGCGGCTCGGAGGAGACCCACAACTCGTCCAGACCGAGGCGCTGGAGTTTCCGGAGCAGGGGTTCCGCTGCGGCGACGGTCTGGAAATGTCCGGTCAGCACGCGCCAGGTGTCCGCATCCGGCACCTTCACCCGGTCCGGCTGTTCACCGGCGGCGCGCAGGCGGGCCATGAGCGTATCGGCGGCCTCCAGCGCGAGGGGATGGCTGACCTGCACCCGGTACTCCTCGGTGGGATCCGAGAGGCCCTTGCTGTCCCACCAGATCCGCAGCTTCTCGCCAGGTGCCACGGCCATCAGCGGGGTGCCGGCCCGGTCGCAGACCTGGCCGCCGCCCTCCAGTTGGATCACCCATTCCGAGGCCTGGGCGCCCAGCCCGATGCGCACCAGGGGCTCGGCGGCAGCCAGGGAGAGGCAGGCGATGACGAAAACAAGGATGCGGGGGCGCAGCATCGGTCCATTATGCGCTTGCCGCTCCGCCGGGTTCAGATCCTGAACCGCTTCACGATGGCATTGAGCTGCTCGGCCAGCCGGCTGAGTCCATCCACGGTGCGGGTGGATTCCTGGATGGTGGCGGCCATTTCCTCCATGGCGGCAGCATTCTGCTCGGCGATGCCGGCCAGGTCGCCCATGGCCTCCACCACCCGCTGACTGTCCTGGTTCTGGGCCTGGCTCTGCTGGCCGATGGACCTCATCCGCTCCGCGGAGGCCTTGATCGCCGCCTGGATGCTCTGCAGCGCCTCTCCGGCGGTGTTCACCATCCTGGTGCCCTCACCGATCGCCCGGTCGGAGGTCTGGATCAGGGCGGTGATTTCCTTGGCCGCCGTGGCGCTGCGATCCGCCAGCTTGCGGACCTCCTCCGCCACCACCGCGAAACCCTTGCCGTGTTCACCCGCCTTGGCCGCCTCGATCGCGGCGTTCAACGAAAGGAGGTTGGTCTGGTTGGCGATCTCGGTGATCACCGTGAGGATGTTGCCGATCTGTTTGGAGTTCTGCTCGATGGCCTGCATGCCGGAGATAGCGCCGCCCGCAGCCGTGCCCCCCCTGGCCGCCTCCTGCTGGGCCTGATCGAAGACCTTAAGGGCGTCCGCAACGTCGGAGGACACCATCTTCGAGGCCCCGGCAATGGTCTGGATGTTCCCCGTCGCCCGGTTGGCGCTGCCCTTCTGGTTTTCCGCCGACTGGGCGATGTTCTGGGCCGTGTTGTTCATCTCGGACATGCCGGCCGACATCTGTGATGATCCCGAGGCGATGGTTGCGGAGATGGCCATCACCTGCTGCACGATCCCGTGGATGTTCTCCACGAAACGGTTGAAGTGGCGGGCGAGCCGTGCGAGTTCGTCTTCGCCTTCCTCGCGGAGCCGGACGGTGAGATCCCCTTCGCCTTCTGAAATGTCGCGCATTCGGTGTTCGATGGCCTCCAGCGGTGCCAGAAGGCGACCGACCATGGCCCGGGTGCCGAAGGCGCCGAGGGCGCCGATCATCAGGCCGATCCCCGCCAGGATGGCCATCTTCTGGTTCCGTTCCTGCCTTGCGCCCCGGGGATCCAGTACCGCCACCACCGCCGCGGGCGGGGTGCCGGGATCCATCGCCAAGGTGCGCCCGACGAGAAGGCGGCCTCCCAGCTGGGAAAGAGGCAGGGGGGAGTCCGGTGCCAAAGGCGCAGGCAGTAGGCGCTGGACGTCCGATGCCTCGATTCCGGCACCGGGTGCGGATTGCGCGAAGAGCCGCCACTTCCGGCTGTCCGGATCCCAGGTGAAGGCGAAATAGGCCTGGATGGCCCCATCCTGGATGCTGCTGAGTTCCTTCTCCGCGTTCGTCGCATCCTGGTAGACGAGCCACGGCTTCACGGCCTCCGCCTTGGTGGCCACAGCCTTCTGGCCCTCATCCTGCAAGGCGCGGGTGAGCATGTGGCCCAGGAGGAAGCCCGCAGCGAGGGTCATCGTGGCTGAAAAGACCAACGCGAAAAGAATGGAACCGCCGACCATCCGGCGGCGGAGGGACCAGTGTCGCCAGATCATCGGGGCTCCAGGCACAGGTACCTGATCGGCCGGCCGATTGACGCTGGTGGGACCGCAGCGTAACGATTCGGTTCCTTTGCGGGCGGGGCATTACCGCGGGCGGGTGCCCCAGGTCCGGAGCGCCTGCCACCGCCGGGCGCGGAGGGTTTCGGCGTCGAGCAATTCCCCGGCCGGGCCCCGCCGGTGGACCAGTAGCGCCAGGCAGGCCCGGTCCGAGGGGCGGAAGAACAGGGCGGGCCCCGTATAGCCGAAGTGGAACCACCAGCCGGAGGGCGCCCCCTGGGGGCCCTCCGGCCTGGGCGCGGGCGGCGGCGCGGCTTCGGTGGCCGCTTCGATGACCTGGCAGCCGATGCCTTCCGGCACACACGACAAAAGCTGTCCAATTCGCCCCGGGCCATCAAAGGCCCTCTGGAGCCCCAGGCCCCAGAGGGCACCCTCCTCGCCGCGGGCGGTCTCGACGGCCATCCGGATGGGCCAGCCTGCGCCTACCCAGCGCGCCAGGGCGGTCCGCAGGTGGTTTGGCGTGGTCCCGAAGCCCGCATGGCCCGTCATCCCCGCACGGGCATTCGCATCGTGGGGAAGGTGCGGATCCCGCGCCGGCAAGGGGGACTCGGTGGCGAGGGCCCAGGCGGCCGCATCGGGGCCATCCGGCAGGGTCACGGGCGTCTCGGACCAGGGCGCAGGCAGGAGGCCCAGGCTGGCGCCCAGCTTCGGGAAGGGCACCCCCGTCTCCCGCTGGAGAAGCTCCGCCAGCAGGCGGTAGTTCAGGTCCGAGTAGGTGGCGAGTCCCGGGGTGGCGGGACGCAGCAGGGGATGGCCGGCCACGGGCCGCCGAAGCTGGGCGGCCACGGATTCGCCGGTGAAGGGTCGCCAGGGGGCCAGGCCGGAGCTGTGCGACAGCAACTGACGAGCCGTCAACGGGACCTCCCGGTCGTGGAAGCCCAGGGACCACCGGCGGTCCGCATCGAGGTCGAGGAAGGCCAGGGCCAGCGGCGCCGTCACCAGGGGTTTGGCGAGGGAGGCGAGGTCGTAGAACATCGTCGCCCTAGGCGCGACCCAGCTCCGCCAGGCTCTTCGCGACCGCCTTCTGAACCTGGTCGGCCACGTGCATGGCCTCCTGCCCTTCTTCCCAAGTGACTCCTTCGGTGCCGAGCCCCAGGCAGGCCGCATGGAAGGCCTCGATCTCCAGGCGCAGGGGCTCCCCTTCCTGGATATCCACCTGCTCGGGCTGGACCTGGGGGCCTTCGGGGCCCATCACCAGGCGCAGCAGCTCCAGTTTCTGGGCGGCGAAGTCCAGGCTGGCGTACTCCTTGTCGCCGAAGGCCCGCAGGGTGCGCTCCTTCTTCCGGGCCACGCGGCTGGCGGTGACGGTGGCGAAGGCGCCGCCCGCGAACTTCAGGCGGGCGTTCACCAGGTCGGCGTAGGGGGTGAGCACGGGCACGCCCACGGCCTCCACATCCACCACGGGCCGGCCGACGAGGGCGCGCAGCAGATCCAGGTCGTGGATCATCACGTCCATCACCACATCCACCTCCAGGCTCCGGGCCGGGAAGGGCGACACCCGCACGGCCTCCAGGAAGCGGGGCTTGAACCCGCGGTCCCGCAGGGCCGCAACGGCGGGATTGAAACGCTCCAGGTGGCCCACCTGGGCGACCAGCGCGGGGTTCGCCTGACGGGCGGCGGCGAGGGTATCCAGCAGAGCCTGGCCCTCCTCCAGCGTGGCGGCCAGGGGCTTCTCCATCAGCACGTGCTTGCCGGCCTTCAGGGCCTGGAGGCCCAGGGCGTGGTGGAAGCCGGTGGGCGCGGCGATCTGCACCGCATCCACCTGCGGCAGCGCCTCGGCCAGCGTGGCCATCCAGGGGGCACCGTACTTGCCTGCAATCTCCGGTCCGCGGACGGGATCCGGATCCACCACCACCGCCAGCACCGCCTCCGGCGCCGAGGCGGCGATGCGGGCGTGATGCTGGCCCAGGTGTCCGACGCCAATGACGGCCACGCGCAGCTTGGACATGGTGCCTCCCGACGGACGAGCCTAGCAGGGCTGGTAAGCTCAAAGGCTCACACTCGCGAGGCGACCATGAACCTCCATCTGGAAGCTGCCCACGTTCTCCGCTGGCTGCACATCCTGGCCATGGCCACCGGAGGCGGCGCCGCCGTGGTGGCGCTGCTGCTGTCCGGGTTCGAGGAGGGGCGGGAGGATCTGCGCGGCCTGGCCGCCTCGGTCTGGGCCAAGGTCGTGGCCTGGGCGTTCCGCCTGGCCGTGCTCATCGGCGCACTGCTGCTCGTGGTCCTGCTCCAGAAGGGGGACAATCCGTTCGTCCTGGGCCGCGCCTTTACCATCAAGCTGGTCCTGGCGCTCCTCCTCCTGGGCCTGTCGGAGATGACGCCGAAGGCCCTGGCCGCCGGGAAACGCGGATCGGCCCTCCTGGTGCTGGCGCTCTTCCTGGCCACCACCTTCGTGATGTACAACCGGGAACTCTTCATCTCGGCGTCCCAGGTGCTTCCCGCCCCCCAGGCCACCGCCGCGCCCCAGGGGCATTGATGAACCCCTGACCCCCCGGGCGGCCGCTCAACGTCCGCTCGGAGGGTCAGGGGCGCGGAACCTCAGTCTTCGGGTTCCTCGTAGTCGGCGTTGTGCCACACATTCTGCACATCGTCGTTGTCTTCGAGCAGGTCCACCAGCTTGAGGAAGCTGGTCAGCTTGGACCCTTCCAGAGCGGTGCTGGTGCTGGGGGCCATGATGAGCTTGGCCTCGATGACGGGCAGCTTGGCGGCATCCACGGCATCCTTCACGGCCTGGTAGGCCTCGGGGCTGGTCTTGATGACCCAGGCGCCGTCCTCGTTGGCCACGTCGTCGGCGCCGGCCTCCAGCGCCACCTCCATGACCGTGTCCTCGGACACTTCGGGCTCGACCACGATCTGGCCCTGCTTGGTGAACAGGTAGGCCACGGAGCCCTGGGCGCCCAGGTCGCCGCCGAACTTGGCGAAGTAGCTGCGCACCTCGGGCGTGGTGCGGTTCTTGTTGTCGGTCATGGCCTCGATCATCACGGCCACGCCGCCCGGGCCGTAGCCTTCGTAGACCACTTCCTCGTAGGTCACGCCTTCCAGCTCGCCCGTGCCCTTCTTGATCGCGCGTTCCCAGTTGTCCTTGGGCATGTTGCTGCCCTTGGCCTGGTCCACCGCCAGGCGCAGGCGGGGATTGCTGTTCACATCACCCCCGCCCAGGCGGGCGGCCACGGTGATTTCCTTGAGGATCTTCGTGAAGACCTTGCCGCGCTTGGCGTCAGCGGCGCCCTTCTTGTGCTTGATGGTGGACCATTTGCTGTGGCCGGACATGGGATGCTCCAGGGAAAAACGGTGGCTCAGGAAAGTGGGCGCGGCTCAACCCCGCAGGGCCCGGCGGGACACCCGGGCGAAGGGGGGGGCCTCCTGGCGGATCATGGGGCGCTCGAGCAGGAACTGGTACCACTGCTCGCCATAGACCTTCATCTTCATCGCCTTGCCATTCTGCAGGAGGTTCCGGTTGGTGACGAGGCGCTCGTCACCCTTGCAGACGCCCAGGCCCTTATTGAGGATCTCGATGGCCCGGTCGCGCTCGCCCATCTCGGCCAGGACGTAGGCGTAGACGGCATAGAGAAGACTTTCCTTCTTCCCGCTCTTGAGGGCCAGGTCGAAGGTCGCCTTCGCCTTCTTCTTCTCGCCGCGCTTCCACTGGAGGATGCCCAGCATGGCCTTGGCAATGTAGTGCTGCATGGAGGCGGAGGCCAACAGCGGTTCGGCTTCCTCGTGCTTCTTGCGGATGTACTGGATCACGCCGATCTGACCGTCAATGCTGCTCTTGACCAGGAACTGCCGGGGGCCCAGGCGATAGCCCTCGCGCATGATCTCGATGGCCGGGTCGAACTGCTGTTTCTTCAACAGTTCGCCGGCCCGGGTGAAGATCTTCTCCAGCTTGTTCTGCACCTGCCGCCCCTGCCAGATGAAGACGGCAGCGCCGGCGATCAGACCCACGGGGAGGCTGATCCACGGGCTGATGCGCAGCAGGCTCGACAGGAGGATCACGGCGAGGGCGGCGCCCAGTCCGAGCAGAAGGTTGATCACGGAAACTCCGTTGGGGCGGCCCGCGGTTTGGGCCAAAGGCCCATTTTATCGGTGTTCGCGCCGTTTGGCCACGCCGGGTTGTCAGGCCGGGAGCACGAGGGGGGACATCGAGAGCCGGAGGCGAGCAGGCGGTCCCCCCTCGTTCAGATCAGACGTGGTATCCCGGCTTGGCCGGGGTGCCACGTGGGGGCGCACGAGGGGGGACATCGAGAGCCGGAGGCGAGCAGGCGGTCCCCCCTCGTTCAGATCAGACGTGGTATCCCGG
>JAKAMQ010000101.1 GCA_021812805.1 Acidobacteriota bacterium | reverse complement strand
AAGCCATCAAGCGCGCGCAACATCGCGCTGCTGCCGTTCGCCACGGACTAGTCCGGGCGTGGTTCATTTTTCAAAAGGGGGCCGTTCGGCCCCCTTTTGTTGATGGACCGGTCAAGCTATCTTGCCGTTCCCTGTCCACTCACCCAGCGTTTGAAGGCCATGTCGTCCTGGAGCAGGTGCTCCTTCACCACGCGGGTGATGAGGAAATCCAGGAGGGACCGGAAATCCGTCTCCCCCTGGTGGAGGTTCTGCTGCATCTGCGCGGTCGTTTCCAGCAGGTAGCGATGGGCCTGCTGATGGACCTCCAGCTGCGGATACCCGACGCCGGCCAGGATCCGTTCCTCTTCCGAGAAGTGGATCCGGATGTGTTGCAGCAGCGCGCCCATGGCGGCATCGATCCGGGGGGCTCCCGCCTCGGAGGCGACCAGATCCAGGAGGTCGTTGGACAGGTTCAACATGGCCTTGTGCTGGGCGTCAATGACGGGATGCCCCAGGGCGTAGGTGTCCCGCCAGGGCAGGTGGACGAGTGGAAGGATGGCAGGGCCTTCAGGCTGGGAAGGCCGGTGGAGGCCCGCGGATACCACCCGGTTCCTCCCGCCCGCTTTCGCCTCGTAGAGGGCATCATCGGCGCGCTTGATCCAGGCCTCCGTGGCTTCGCCCAGGTACTCTGCGACCCCGAAGCTCAGGGTGACGTTCCCGACCGGCGGGATCTCGGTTTGTTCGCAGGCCTTCCGGATCTTCTCCGCCAGTTCCATCGCCCCGGCCTCGGTCGTGGCGGGCAGCAGCATCAGGAACTCCTCGCCGCCCCAGCGGATGAGGATGTCGGAGATCCGGCTCTGGCTCCGCATGACTTCCGCGAGCTCCCGGAGCACGTCGTCCCCGGCCCGATGGCCGAAGGTGTCGTTCACCCGCTTGAAGTGGTCAATGTCCATCATCAGGATTGCCATCGGCAGGCCGTAGCGGCGGCATTTCGCCAACTCCGCCGGGATCACCTGGCCGAAATACCGCCGGTTCCAGGCGCCCGTCAGGGGATCTGAAAAGGCGGCATCCTCCAGAGCCTGCCCCAGCTCGTACTGCCGCCGGAAACCCCTGTCCAGGGAGAACTGGGCGAAGGCGGTCATGGCCGCTGTCGGCCAGATGAGTACGGCATAGGCCTGATGGGGGAACCCCAGGGGAGGCTCCATCAGTCCGAAGAGGTGCGGCAGGAACACGATGAGGATGTCGTAGAGCAGGTTCAGGCGGAAGGAAAGTCCCTGCAGAACGAGGATCCCCATCAGCTGGAAGAGCATGAACCCCCCGGTGCCGTAGACCATCCCGCCCTTCACCCAGGTGAGGATTCCCCAAAAGGCCCCCAGCCAGGACAGGGTGGTGGCGAAGGCGGCAAAGGCCTGCATCCGCAGACTGCGGGAGTAGGTCAAGGCGGCCGGATAGACGAAGCCTGCCGCCAGGATCACCGCCCGCAGGTACAGGGTGTGCCACGCCTCGGCCGGATCCAGATCCCAGTCCCAGACCCAGAGCAGGAAGCCCGTGCCGCCCATGAGGAGGCACATCCGGATGCTGAAGGCAGCCAAGGCCTCGCGCTTGGCGCGGAGGTAGGCCTCTTCCCGGGAGGAGATCGAGAACAGGGATCGGAATCGGGTCACGGCATGGTCCCCAGGCTGTGGCGATGCAAGCTTCCTGCCGATAGGTGTGCCCCGCAAGGCGTGCGGAGACGGGTTGGAGGGGGCGGTGCTGCTGAGGTAGTCTGAGTTCATGTCAGACCCGAAGCCCCTCCCGAAACTCCCCGCGCCGCTTCGCAAGCAGAAGGCCCTCAAGGCGGCCTGGAAGCCCCTGCTGCTGCAGTGGCTGGTGCCGGGCGCGGGCTACTGGGCCATCGGCCAGAAGGGGCGGGCCAAGGCCTTCTTCGGGGTGTGGCTGGTGTTCTGCGTGCTGAGCGCCCTGCAACTCCAGTTCGGCGCGGTGAATGGGATCAAGGGGGGCATCTACGTGCCGACGCCCGGCGCCTGGCTTCCCAGCCTGGGAGCGCTGGCCACCCTGGGGGTTGGCCCGGTCTATGGCGTGTTCGCCTGGGCCTTCGGCGGCGCAGGCACAGAACCGGTCCGCACCCTCACCCAGGAATACGGCGCCAGCTACGTGATGGTCGCCGGCCTGCTGAATTGGCTCTGCTGCTTCGATCTCTGGGACCGCGCCACGGGGCGCTGGGTGTTCCGCCTGCCGAAGGACGAGCAGGAGCAGATCGCCAAGGGCGAGTAGCCCTCACGCCCTCCGGGCCGCCGCTGGGCGCGCCTTCGGCTTGCGCACGCGGCCCTGGCTGCCCGCGATCGGACACGCCCCCGGCGTGTCCTCCCGCTCACGGGCCTCCGACCCGCTTCGCGGAGCGGGGCCCCCGGTCGCCGGCCTGCTGAATTGGCTCTGCTGCTTCGATCTCTGGGACCGCGCCACGGGGCGCTGGGTGTTCCGCCTGCCGAAGGACGAGCAGGAGCAGATCGCCAAGGGCGAGTAGCCCTCACGCCCGGACGCTGGGCACGGAAGAAAGCAGGAAGACAGGGAAGCAGGCAAAACTGCAGTACATCCGTGTCTTCCGTGACCAGCTTTCCGGAAGCGGATCAGCCCTCGGTCTTGAGGCTCTTGGCGAGGAGCTGAGCGCGGATGAAACCGTCGAGATCGCCGTCCAGAACCTTCTGGGTCTGGCTGGTCTCCTCGCCGGTGCGGTGGTCCTTCACCATCTGGTAGGGCTGGAGAACGTAGCTGCGGATCTGGCTGCCCCAGGCCACATCGGCCTTGTCGCCGCTGGCGGCGGCCACCTTCTCCTGGAACTTCCGCTGCTCCAGCTCGTACAGGCGGCCCTGGAGCACCTTCAGGGCGGTCGCGCGGTTCTTGATCTGGCTGCGTTCGTTCTGGCAGCTCACCACGATGCCCGTGGGCAGGTGGGTGAAGCGCACGGCGGACTCGGTGCGGTTCACGTGCTGGCCGCCGGCGCCGCTGGCGCGGAAGACATCAATCTTCAGATCCTTTTCGGGGATGTCCACGTTGATGGTGTCGTCCAGCTCGGGACTCACGTACACCGCGGCGAAGCTGGTGTGGCGGCGCTTGGCGGCGTCGAAGGGGCTGATGCGCACCAGACGGTGGACGCCCGCCTCCGCCCGCAGGTAGCCATAGGAGAAGGGCGCATCCACGATGAAGGTGGCGCCCTTGATGCCGGCCTCCTCCCCATCCTGGTAGTCCACCATCTCGGTGGCCCAGCCCTTGGCTTCGCAGAAGCGGAGGTACATGCGCAGCAGCATGGCCGCCCAGTCCTGGCTTTCGGTGCCGCCGGCGCCGGGGGCGATGGCCACGATGGCGTGGTTGTTGTCCAGGTCACCGCTGAGCATCATGCGCAGCTCGGCATCCTCGATGGTCTTCCGGAGCCCGGCCTCGACCGTATCCGCCTCGGCGAGCATGTCCGCATCCTCCCGGGCCAGTTCCAGGGCGGTTTCCAGATCCTCCAGGCCGCCCGAGAGCTTCTTGGCCAGGGCAATGTCGTTGGTAAGGGAGCCCCGCTTCTGGAGGAGGGGCTTGGCCGCATCCGGATCGTCCCAGAAGCCGGGCACGGTGGTCCGTTCCTCGATCTGCTCCAGTTCGAGGGCCTTCCGCTCGGGATCCAGGTGGGCGACCAGCTGGCGGACCCGGGGCTCCAGCTCGTTCTTGGCCCGCACCAGGCTCTCGAAGTCCATCATCCGCCTCGCCGCCCCCGACCGTGGGGGAACCTTCCACTTTAAACCAAGGCGGGAGCCTGCGCCCCCACGGTATTCTGGCGGGATGCCGGAACCGATTCCCGTCCTGCCTGCCGATCTGGAGCCCACCGCCCGTGGGGTCCTGACCGGCCATGGCGGCACCCCCCTGGCCTGGGCCCGGTGGGAGCATTCCGCGCCGAAGGGCCGGGTGGTCCTTTCCCATGGCTACGGGGAGCACGGCGAGCGCTATCGGCACACGGCCCATTGGCTGCACCACCTGGGCTGGGCGGTGTCCAGCATGGACCACCGCGGCTTCGGCCGCTCCGGCGGCATCCGCGGGGATGCGGTGGGCATCCGGGCCTTCGTGGATGATCTCGCCCTCTTCCTGCGGCAGGAACGCCGCCATGACGCGGAGCGGACCGGAGCCCCCGCGCGGGTGGTGGACGGCGTGCCCATGCCGCCCCTGCCGGTCTGCCCCCAGGTGGTGCTCGGCCACAGCTTCGGCGGGCTGGTGGCCCTGCTCACCCTGCTGTGGCATGCGGACACGCTGGATGGGCTGGTGCTTTCCAGTCCCAGCGTGGCTGTCCGGCCCGGCACCCGCACCCTCATCCACCTGTCCCGGCTGCTCCGCTGGCTGGCGCCGCACCGGCCCGTCCAGCTGCGCGGGGACAAAAGCCAGGTCTGCTCTGACCCGGTGCTGGCCCAGCGGAATCAGGCCGATCCGCTCTGCCATCGCATGGCCACCGCCGCCTTCGGGGCAGCCCTGGAGGAGGGCCGTGCGGAGATTCTGCCCCTTGGGCACGAGCTGGACCGTCCCATCTTGCTGCTGGAGGCCGGCGCGGATACGGTGGTGGACCCGGACGCTTCCGAGGCGCTGTGGGCCGCTGTCCGCCCCGGCGTGCTGGAACGCCACCGGCTGCCCGGCTTCCTCCATGACATCTTCCATGACCGGCACCGCGGGGAGGCCCAGGCGCTGGTCGCGCCCTGGCTGGAAAACCTGTGCCTGGCCTGGAACCCGGCGGCCCGTTCTGCCATCCCTTCCCTGTCCACCTTCCTGGTCCCGACCGTGTCCCAGATTTCCCCGGAGTCCGCATGAAGCGAACCCTCACCCTGCTGCTTGCCGCCGCCTGCCTGGTGGGCCCGGGCCTGGGCTGCCGCAAGCCCAAGACCGCCCAGAGGACCTACTCCGCGCCGGTACTGCTCGCCACGGCGGACCGCCTGATGAAGGAGGGCAAGTTCGACCAGGCCCGCCGCAGCCTGCACACGATCGAGGAGAACCTGCCGGGTTCCGTGGAGTTCCCGCGGGCCAAGATCATGCTGGCGGACAGCTACTTCTTTCAGTCCAGCCCAAGCTATCCCGAAGCCGCCGTCGAGTACCAGAGCTTCCTGAATTATTTCCCGCGCAGCCCTCTGCGGGACTACGCCCTGTACCACCTCGCGCTGTGCCACTACTCCGCCATCGAGAGCGCCGAACGGGACCAGGCGGAGACCCGGAAGGCCATCACTGCCTTCCAGGCGCTGCTGGATGAAGCGCCGGGCAGCCCCTATGCCACCGAGGCCCGCTCGAAGATCACCCAGTGCTGGCGCCGCCTGGCCGAGCATGAACTCCAGGTCGGCATCTTCTACTGCAACACCTACTGGTACTACGGCGCAGAAACCCGCCTCAAGGGTGCCCTGGCGGCCTACCCGGACTACGTGGATCGGGAGCGGACCTACTACTACCTGGGTGAAGCCATGCGCCAGCGCACGCTCATCCCCATGGAGACCGAGCAGTTCCTGAAGGGTTTCCTCGCCAAGAAGGGCAAGGAGCACTTCGACGACCTGACCCCGGACGAAAAGAAGGAATACATCAAGGCATTCAAGGCGTTCGTTGACGAGCGCATCGCCACCTTCCGGGCCGAGGCCAAGGACTACTACCAGAAGCTCGTGGAGAGCTATCCCAAGTCCGAATGGGCTGCCCGCGCGGCGGACCGCCTCATTGACATGGGCACCGCGGGCGTGAAGGAACACCTGGACAGCTGATGTACCTCCTGGCCATCACCCCGGGCCTGGGCTTCGACCGGGCCCGCTGGGGGGCGGTGCTCCGCTCCGGCATTCAGGGCCTCCTGATCCGGGAGAAGGCCCTGGACGCCCGGGCCCTTCTGGAAGCCGCCCGCTGGTGCCGCGAGGTGGCCCCGGCGGTGGAGGTCTGGCTGGGGGGGCGGCTGGATGTGGCCCTGGCTGCGGGCACGGGGCTGCACGCGCCCGAAGGCCATCCCGAGCCGGATCCGGCCTGGCTGCCGCTTTCCCGGCCCCTCCACGCCGAGGCCCAGTGGCCGGCCCGGAGCGGGTGCACGCAGCTGCTGGTGTCACCCATCCTCCCCAGCCCCGGGAAGGGGGAACCGTGGGGTGTGAACCGCCTCCACCGGTTCCTCGATGGCCTCCCGCCTGCGGGGCCCCGGATTCTGGCCCTCGGCGGGCTCGATCCCTCGAACGTGGGCCCCCTGCGGCATGCCCGCCTCGACGGGCTCGCCGCCATCCGGGCCTTCTGGTCGGGGGATCCCATCGCGGCCGTTGCGGGGTTCCGGAGCACCTGGGGCGGATGAATCCAGGCCACCGGCGCTGCTACCATGAGGGCCCCCGGAGGTCCCCATGGAACTGCCCGAGCGCCTGCACCACCTGGTGAGCGAGCTGGGGGACTCCTTGGTGAAAGTACTGGCCGAGGATGACCACTGCCGGGATCTGGCCATCCAGATCCAGTCCGAGGGCTACGGGCTGGTGCTGATCCTGGAGGCGGCCCATCTGAAGCTTCCGGCCGATTCTGGCCTGGAGGAAACGGAGCCGCCCTTCTCCGAGGATGACAAGCGCCTCATGAAATCGTTCCGGATCCGGACGGATTGAGTTGGGAGCCGCCTGGGACCGGCCCGCGCCGGAAGCCGTACGCCCGGCCCGGCCCGATGCTGCGGGCCTGGATCTGCCTGCGCTCCGCGAGCTGATGCTCTCCCTGGGCGAGCCCGCCTGGCGCGGCAGTCAGCTCTTCGAGGGACTCTACCGCCAGCGCTGGACGGACTGGGCGCAGTTCACCATCTTGCCGAAACCGCTGCGGGCCCGGTTGGCGGAGGCCGTGGACCTCCGCGGCCCGGAGATCGTCCAGAGCCGCCCCTCGGAGGACGGTGCCACCAAGCATGCCTTCCAGTTGGCGGACGGGAAGCAGGTGGAAGGCGTCTTCATGCCGTATGAAGACCGGGTGACCCTCTGCCTCTCCAGCCAAGTGGGTTGCGCCATGGGCTGCACCTTCTGTGCCACGGGCGGGATGGGGATCCTGCGCAACCTCACGGCGGCGGAGATCGTGGGCCAGGTGGTGGCCATGCTGAACCACCACGGGCATCCCGCCGGCGTGCCGGTGAACCTGGTGTTCATGGGCATGGGCGAGCCCCTGCACAACCTCGACCACCTCATGGCCGCCTTCGCCATCCTCACGAATCCCAAGGGTCTGGCCATCCCGCCCCGCCGCATCACGGTCTCCACCTCGGGCCTGGTGAGCGGCATCGAGCGGCTGGGCACCTTCCCGAAGCGTCCGCGCCTGGCCCTCAGCCTGAACGCCACCACGGACGAGCAGCGCTCCCGCATCATGCCTGTGAACCGCGTCTGGAACCTGGAAGCCCTGGCGGAGGCCCTGGCCCGCTTCCCGCTCCAGTCCGGCGAGCGGATCACCCTGGAGTACGTCCTGATGAAGGGCGTCAGCGACAGCCTGGAAGACGGCCGGCGGCTGGCCGCTTTCGCGCGCCGCTTCCCCAGCAAAGTGAACCTCATCCCCTTCAATGTCCATGAGGGCGGAGCAGGAGTGGAGCGCCACGGAACCGGAGGTTCCGCCCAGCGGGTGCGCGCCAGGGACGGCGCGCATGAGGGCAGCGGCTTTGAGCCCCCCGATGAATCCCGCCTCGGCGCCCTCTGCCGCCAGCTCGTGGAGGCGGGTCTGACCGTGAGCGTCCGCCGCTCCCGGGGCCAGGATGTGGGCGGCGCCTGTGGCCAGCTGGTGCGGAGCCTCCACCGGAGCCTTCCGAGCACCGAGGAGGAGGGCTGAGGCGACGGAACCGTTTTCCGTCATGCTGATGCCGTGCCCACCCCGCCCCTGTCCCTGTTCCGCCTCCTGGACCGGCTCCTGGAGACCGAGGGGACCGTCTCGGTGCGGGAACTGCTTGATGCGGCGAAAGAGCAGACCTACGGCCTGGCCCTGCTCATCTTGGCCCTCCTCACCTTCATCCCGGGCGTGGCGAACGTCCTGAGCCTCGGCACCCTGCTGCTGGGCCTCCAGCTCTGGTGGGGCCGCAGCCACCCGTGGCTTCCGGAGGCGCTCCAGCGGCACGAACTGCAACGCGGCCATGTGAAGGCCCTGTTGGCCCAGGTGGAGGCGCGGCTGGCCTGGCTGGGCGCGCGCACGGCGCCCCGGCGAGCCCCGGGGCGGCGCCTCCTGGGGTTCCTGGTCAGCTGGACCGCCTTCCTGGCGGCGCTGCCGGTGCCCTTGCCCCTGGCCAATGTCCTGCCCGCGCTCGGTCTGGTGCTGTTCGGCGTCGCCCTGCTGGAGGAGTGGCCCCTGCTCACGTGGCTGGGGACGGGCTTCAGCCTCCTGACCACCGTCTATTTCGCCCTCTCCGGCCGCCTTCTCTGGGCGGCCCTGAAGGCCGCCCTTCATGTCCTCTTCAGGTGACTGCGTGCGATTCGACGCCCTGACCCTCTTTCCGGAATTCTTCGAGGCCGCCCGCCTCGGCATCACCGGCCGCGCCTTCCGGGAACTCGGCCACGGCCTGCACACCCACAGCTACCGGCCCTTTGCAGGCAACGCCTTCGGCCATGTGGACAGCGCGCCCTTCGGCGGCGGGCCGGGGATGGTGTTGCGTCCCGAGGTGCTGCGGGACACCTTGGCCGCCGTACCGCGGGCCGGGGCGGGCCGCGTGATCCACTTCAGCCCCGCCGCGCCACCGTTGACCCACGCCAAGGTGCGGGAGCTGGCCCGGCTGGACCAGATCATCCTCGTCTGCACCCGCTACGAGGGGCTGGATCAGCGGGCCGTGGACCGCTATGTGGACGAGGAGCTGAGCGTGGGCGAGGCGGTGCTGAGCGGCGGCGAGCTGCCCGCCCTCTGCCTGGTGGATGCCGTCTGCCGCTGGCTGCCCGGCGTGCTGGGCAACGAGGCCAGCGCCGAAGAGGACAGCTTCGCCACGGGCCTGCTGGATCATCCCCACTTCACCCGGCCGGCCATCTTCGAAGACCTGGAGGTGCCGGCGATCCTCCAGGGCGGTGACCACGGCGCCATCCGGCTCTGGCGCCTGCGGGAGGCCATGGCCCGCACGAAGCGCCTGCGGCCGGAGCTCTGGGCCGCCTATCTGAGTGACCGGGTGTCCGGGCTGGATCGCCCGGCCCAGTGGTGCGCCTGGCAGGTGGAGCATCCCGAAACCGGGGATCGCCCCAAACCGAAAGGGTGGCGATGGCCCGGGGCCTGAACCCTTCCCTTTTCCACCCGATCCGCTAGACTGGATGACTCCCCATTCCGGGGACCATCGAGCCATGTCCGCCGATTCCGGCCCGGGACCGCTGGCCCAGGAGCCCACCATGAGCCACATCATTGACCAGCTCGAAGCCGGCCTGCTTCGCAGCGATCTGCCCCGCATCCAGCCCGGCGACACCGTGAAGGTGCACGTCAAGGTCAAGGAAGGCGAGAAGGAGCGCATCCAGCTCTTCCAGGGCATCGTCATCGGCATCAAGGGCGGCGGCATGCGCACCTCCTTCACCGTCCGCAAGATCGCGAGCGGCGTGGGTGTGGAACGCATCTTCCCCCTCCATAGCCCCACCATTGATAAGCTGGAAGTGGTGCGCCACGGTCAGGTCCGCCGCGCCAAGCTCTACTTCCTCCGCGAGAAGCTTGGCAAGGCCGGCCGCCTCAAGGAGCGCCGCGAAACCGCGGAGTAGCCCGCCCCCTTCTTTGCCTCAAAGGCGCCCGATCGGGCGCCTTTGACGTTCTAACCCCCCGTCAGGCAGCCATATGGCCGCTGCTTCATGACACTGCTGCGACACCTCCAGGGTGAGGGGCGGGAGAATCAGCGTGGGCGCCCGACGCCCTTTCCCGAGGAGGATTCATGAGGCACTTTTCCCGCTTCGCCCTGGCTGCCCTCGCCGCCGCGGCCCTGGCCGCGCCCCTGAAGGCCGAAGAACCGCGCATTGGCGTCGAGGGCCTGGTCAACCTCCCCCTGGGGGATCTCAAGGACTTCGTGGACAGCAAGCCCGGCTTCACCGTGGGCGCGATCGGCACCTTCGACCTGGGCGCCGGGAATGTGCTCCGCCCCCGCCTCGACTACACCAGCTATCCGAATGCCAACCTGACGAACCTCCGGAACGAGGCCAGCAACGTCGAGCTGGGCTGCGACTACCTCTACTTCTTCGCCCAGCGCCCCGAGGCTTTCTACCTTCTGGGCGGGCTCTCCGCCGTGCGCTGGTCCTTCTCCTCGGATGCCGGACTGGGGAAGGTCTCGACCGACACGACGAAGATGGGTCTGAATCTGGGGGGCGGCTACCAGTGGAACCGCACCGTCGGGACCGAATTGCGCTACACCCGCAGCAAGATCGGATCGAATTTCACGGCGCACGCTGTGCAGGCTGGCGTCACCATCCGGTTCTGATATCAACGAGGGGGGACCGCCTGCTCGCC
>JAKAMQ010000100.1 GCA_021812805.1 Acidobacteriota bacterium | reverse complement strand
ATCCTCGGCGTCTTCTTCCTGGCCCCCTTCCGCCGCTACTTCGTGCGCGACCTCCACGGCAAGCTGCCCTTCCCCGAAGCCACGGCCACCACGGAAATCCTCATGGCGGGCAAGCGGGGCGGGAAGAGCGCCGTCGTGCTGACCTACTCCGCCATCACCGCCGCACTGTTCGATTTCATCGGCCCCGCCATGCACGGCTGGGCCGAGAACTTCAGCACCTCCGCCATCGGCGTCCTGAACGGCTTCAGCCAGAAATTCAAGGCCGTGTTCTCCATGAACACCGCCGCCGCCGTGCTGGGCCTGGGCTACATCATGGGCATCCGCTACGCCGCCATCATCATGGCCGGCAGCATGCTCAGCTTCCTGGTGCTGGTGCCCCTCTTCGCCCATCTGGGCACCTTCATTTCCGGCCCCATCTCCGCCGGGGCCGCGCCGCTCGCTGGCATGTCCGCCGGTGACATCTTCGCGAACTATGTTCGGCCCGTGGGCATCGGCGGCATCTTCGCCGCGGGCATCATCTCCATCCTCAAGATGTCCCCCGTGATCGGCAAGGCCACGAAACAGGCCTTCGGCGAGGTGAAGCACCTGATCCAGGGCGGCGCCAAGGAGACGGCGGATGTCCGCACGGACCAGGCCCTACCCATGAGCGTGAACCTCCTGGGCATCGCCGCTGTGGCCGTGGCCATCCTGCTCTACTTCCGCTACTCCGTGCTGGCCGGCGAGCCCCGCGCCACCTACCTGGCCCTCGTTTCCACCCTGCTCACCCTGGTGATCACCTTCCTCTTCGCCGCCGTGAGCGCCTGGGCCGTGGCCATGATCAGCGTCACGCCCATCAGCGGCATGACGCTCACCACCCTCATCGTCACCGCCGTGGCCCTGGCGTCGCTCGGCCTCGCCGGCAAGAGCGGCATGCTGCAGGTGCTGCTGGTCGGCGGCGTGGTCTGCACCGCGCTCTCCATGTCCGGTTCGCTCGTCACCCAGTACAAGATCGGCTACTGGCTGGGCGCCACGCCGCGCAAGATCGAGATCGGCAACCTGGTGGGCAGCGTGGCCGCCTCGCTGGCCACCACCGCCGTCATCATCCTCATGGCCAAGGTCTATGGCTTCGCACCCAGCGCCGCCCATCCGAATCCCCTGCCCGCGCCCCAGCCCAATGCCATGGCCGCCGTGCTCAAGGGCGTCTTCGGCGGCGCCGGCGCGCCCTGGTTCATGTATGCGCTGGGCGCCGTCGTCGCGGCCGCGGTGGAAATGTGCGGCGTGTCGGGCCTGGCCTTCGCCATGGGCATGTATCTTCCGATGGAGTTGAACTCCCCCCTGGTGCTGGGCGCGGCGGTGGCCTGGTTCGTCCAGCGGTCCAGCTCGGATCCCAAGCTGGCGAAGGTGCGCCACGAGAAGGGCACCCTGGTGGCGTCCGGCTTCATCGCGGGCGGGGCCCTGGTGGGCGTGCTCACCGCCCTGCTGCGGTTCGTGGAGGATTCAGCCCACGTCCATGTCATCCCGGAGATCACCAACTGGGGCGGCTTCGGCGTCTTCGTCGGCGCCTGGGGCAACTGGATCGGCCTGGTGGTCTTCCTCCTGCTGGCCTGGGGGCTCTACTGGGACGCCTGCCGCGAGAAGGCCGAAGAACCGCTATCCTGAGGCATCCTTCCAGCCGGCCCCCTGAACGCACCCCGCCTCCCCAGGAGCACCCATGTCCCACGACGCCCCCGCCGAGCTGCATGGCCTGCCGGAGAATGCCCGCCGTCCCCTGAACCCCGGTGAGTCCTACGTCCCGCTGGTGACCGCGGAAACCGGGGTGCCCGAGGTGACCTTCCGCAGCGTGTCCCTGGGCCTGCTCTTCTGCGCCATCTTCAGCATGGCGGCCGCCTACCTGGCCCTGAAGGTGGGCCAGGGCATCGAGGCGGCCATCCCCATCGCCATCCTCGCCGTGGGATTGAGCCGCTTCTTTCCGCGCAAGAACACGATCCTGGAGAACGTCATCATCCAGAGCATCGGCGCCAACAGCGGCCATGTGGTCGCCGGGGCGGTCTTCACGATTCCCGCCCTGTACATGCTGGCCGCGGTCCCCGGCAGTGGCGTGGCCCAGCCGCACCTCTGGCAGGTGGTCCTGGTGAGCTTCCTGGGCGGCAGCCTCGGCATCCTGTTCCTGGTGCCGCTGCGCTACCACTTCTACGTGGAGAACCACGGCATCTTCCCCTGGCCCGAGGCCACCGCCACCACGGAGATCCTGATCACGGGCGAGAAGGCCGGGAACCAGGCCAAGACCCTGGCCGTCGCCGCCGCCATCGGCGCGGCCTACGACGGCATCGTGGGCATCTTCCGGGGCATGTCGGAGAACATCCGCCTGAAATACGCCTACGTGGGCGATGTGCTGGACCGCCACTTCCTCCACTTCAACCTGCTGAACAGCGCCGCCACCCTGGGTATCGGCTACATCATCGGCCTGCACTACGCGGCCATCATCGCCGCCGGCAGCTTCTTCAGCATGTTCGTGCTGGTGCCCGCCATCCATGCCATCGGCGAGCATGTGCCGCTGATCCTGGCGCCCGGCACCAAGCTCATTGCCGACATGAGCCCCACGGAGGTCTTCAACAGCTACGTGAAGATCGTGGGCGTGGGCGCCATCGCTGGCGCCGGCGTCATGGGCGTGCTGGCCTCCGGCCCCAGCATGGTGAAATCCATCGTCAGCAACCTGAAGGGCATGAAACACCAGGACACCCGCGAGGCCACCGCCGTGCCCCGCACGGATCGCAGCTTCAGCGGAGCGTTCATTGGCGCCGGCCTGGTCATCGCCGCGCTCCTCACCCTGCTCTTCTTCAGCTTCGGCATCGGCATCCAGAAGGCGCTGATCCCTGCGCTGGCCGCCACCGCCCTGGTGATGGTCATCGCTTTCCTCTTCGCGCCCGTGGCGGCCCGCGCCATCGCCACCATCGGCACCAACCCCATCTCCGGCATGACCATGCTGACGCTGCTCATCACGGGCCTGGTGCTCCTGCGGCTGGGCTTCCACGGCGGCGCGGGGATGTACGTGACGATGATGGTGGGCGGCGTGGTCTGCACGGCCCTGGCCGCCAGCGGCGCCTTCAGCACGGACCTCAAGATCGGCCACTGGATCGGCGCCACCCCCGCCCGCCAGATCGGCTGGAAGTTCGTGGGCACCTTCGTGGCCGCCATCTTCACCGGCGTCTCCATGTGGATCCTGGCCCACCAGGGCTTCGGCACCCAGGCCGTGCCCGCCCCCCAGGCCAGCGCCATGCGGGCCATCCTGGAAGGCGTGTTCGGCACCACCGCCATGCCCCTGCGCTGGTACTTCTTCGGGCTGGGCATTCTGCTGAGCCTGGTGCTCCGCATGGTGAATGTCCCCGCCCTGGGCTTCGCGCTGGGCATGTACCTCCCCATCGAGCTGAACACCCCCCTGCTGCTGGGGGGCATCCTGGCCTACCTCGTGAACCGCCCCAAGGCTGGCGATACGCCCTCCGTCGCCAAGGCCCGCGAGAACCGCGGCGTGCTCATCGCCAGCGGCCTCATGGCCGGCGGCGCCATCATGGGCGTGGTGGCCGCCCTCATCAAGATGCGCTGGACCGATGGCTTCCCCATCCTCAGCGAAGCCTCCGCCACCGGCCCCCTGGGCGAGTGGCTCGCCATCGTCGCCCTGACGGCCCTCTGCACCTACGTCGTCGTCAGCGGCCGGAAGGGCGAGGCGTAGCCCACCACCTTTTCACGGTCAACGTTCTCCCTCCGGCACCGGTATGGATGGGTGAAGGAGGACCCGTGACGTGTCCCAGGGATTCGAAGCCGTGCTGAGCGAGGAGGCCCTGCCCCTTCGCCCAGCGGCGGAGGATCCCCTGGGCATCCTTGCCGACCGGGTGCTCGCCGGCGACACCGAGGCCTTCGGGGAGCTGGTGGCCCGCACGGAGCCCCGGATCTTGGGTCTGGCCTGGCGGATCCTGGGCGATCGGGACCTGGCCCGCGATGCGGCCCAGGAAGCCTACCTCCGCGCCTTCCGGTTCCTGGGCAGCTACCGGCGCGGAGAGTCCTTCGAACCCTGGCTGGTGCGCATCGCGGTGCATGCCTGCTACGACCTGTCGAAGAAGCGCGGGCCCCTTCCGGTGGTGCCGGAAATCCTGGAATCCTTCGTCTCCGAGGACGGCCCGCTTCCCGCCGACGAGGCCGTTCTGCTCCGGCAGCGCCGAGATCTCGTGCGCCGGGCCCTCTCCGATCTCCCCGAGGGCGAGCGCGCAGCCCTCGTGTTGCGGGATCTGGAGGGCTACTCCACCGAGGAAGCGGCCCGCATCCTGGGGGTCCGCCCGGTGACGGTGCGATCCCAGGCCGCCACCGCCCGAGCAAAACTCGCCGCCGCCTGCGCCCGACTCATGGCTCCGAAAGGAGGCCGCCCGTGACCAACGGACATGTGCTTCATCAGCTCTCCGCCTGGGCCGGCCAGGACCTTCTACCGAAAGACCAAGACCTCGTCGAGGCCCACCTGGCTGTCTGCGTCGGATGCCGGGCCGAGGCGGAACGCCTGCGGGAAGCTCGGGCCTGGCTGCAGGAGGCGATGGATCCGCCCTTCGAGGCCACAGACCATGCTGCGCTGCAGGCAGCCATCCTGGCGCGCGTCCCTCAGGAACCGGCTCCCCGCCGGATCGCCCGGCTCCGCCTTCGCGCCCTCGGATTAACCGCCGCTCTCCTCCTGCTGGCCCTGTGGCCCGGACTTCGCCGAGGTTTATCCCCGGCTCCGGCCTCGCCCAAGGTGGCGAGCCACCCGGAAGCATCCGTATTTCCATCACTCCCACCCCGACTGGAGGCAGTTCAGCGCAAGCTGCGAGCCCTCCCCAAGCCACCCGAAGCCAGGTCCCGGGTGGCCCCCAAGCTCGCCCCGATCCAGGTCGCCCGCCTGGAATTCCAGACCTCCGACCCATCCATCCGCATCATCTGGCTGGCCAACGACGCCGCAACATCCGCACCGAACCCATCCCTTCTGGAGGCTCCATGACCCGCACCCCGACCCTCGCCCTTGCCGCCCTGCTGGGGGCTTCCCTCTCGGCCTCGACCGGAGCCCGCCAGGCCAAGGTCCAGGAAGCCAAGACACCGGATCCCGCCACCGGGCGATCCCTCATTTCGGCCATGGACAACGAGCCGGATCTCGCCGTGCTCAAGGCCATGAAGAATCAAGTGTTCCCGATCAAGTACTGTGATGCCGGAAGGCTGCGGGCCGTACTCAAGCCCCTGTGCAGTGGCGTGCCTGGCGCCATGCTGTCCGCGCAAAGTTCCTCGGACCTCAATGCGATCAGCGTCCGTGATTTCCCGAGCAACCTCGCCGCTATCCAGGCCGCCATCGCCAGGCTGGATGTCCCTACCGCCGCGATGTCCGCGCCAAGCATCGAACTCCACATTCAGGTGCTCTTCGCCTCTAAGGCGCCGGCTCCCCAGGCCAGCGTTCCGCCCGACCTCCAGAAGGTGCTCACCGCCTTGAAGGGCACCCTCGCCTACCGGAGCTTCACGCCCATCGCGAACTTCGTTCAGCGCGCCAAGGCGCAGATCCACGCCAAGAGCCGGATCGAAGGCTACGGCCTGGTGGATCGGAATGCCCTGGGCGGCGAGGCTCCGAAGCAGGCTTCCGAGTTGAAAGTCGACTGGTCCGCCTTCGGAATCGGCGTCGAGGAGCCCAAGGACGGCCCGGCCCGGATCTCCCTCGAGGATTTCCGGCTGGAGGTCCATGAATTCAGCCAGACGGGGAGCCAGAAGCTGGCCGACTTCGATACGGGCCTCGACCTCATGGAGGGCGAATCGGTGGTGGTGGGCACCTCCGTGGTGAAGGACCGCGGCCTCATCGTGGTGATCAGCGCCCGGCGTGTGAAGTGACCCGATCCCCGCAGGGGCCGGCCCCTCAATGCCTCAGCACGGTCCTCAGCAGGGCCTCCGCGCCATTCCAGGTGATCTGGACGCCGATGCAGAACAGCACGAAGGCGATCACGCGCAGGATGCCGTGGGCGGTCTGGGCAGGCACGCGGGCGGTAATCTTCGGCGCGTTCCTGTAGAACAGGTAGACCCCTAGGCTGAGCAGCAGGACCGCCGCGGCGATGCCGGCATGGGACGCCACATCCGGAAGCAGGCCCTTTACCGAAGCGTGGGCGCTCAAGGTGATCATGACGACGATGCAGCCCGGTCCCGCCGTCACCGGAAAGGTGAAGGGGTAGAACGCCCGTTGCTCCAGGTGTTCCATCGATCCGAAGGCCTCCCGCCCCGACCCGCTGTCCGTGGCCTGTGGGGTCGGCGCCTCCTGGTTCAGGAGGTGCCAGCCCATGGACGCCAGCACCAGGCCGCCCGCCACTTCGATCACCGGCAAGGAGATGCCGAAGAACTTCATCAGCGCGGTTCCCAGCAGCTCGATGGTGATCAGGAAAAGCATCGTATTGACCGCGACCTTCCGGGCCAGCAGGCGGTACACCTCCGGAGGCGCCTGGCCCACCAGACCCAGGAACACCAAGGCGCTGCCCAGGGGATTGATCAGCGGCAGGAGCGCGCTGAAGGCAAGGCCGAAGAATCGAATGAAATGGCTCACGCGGATGAGGATAGCAAGGACCGCATGGCCCAGA
The DNA here is from genome assembly GCA_021812805.1 of Acidobacteriota bacterium. GTDB lineage: Bacteria > Acidobacteriota > Holophagae > Holophagales > Holophagaceae > Geothrix. Next base: position 3,832 of record JAKAMQ010000100.1, on the reverse strand, counting down.
GCTCCGGGCCCCGAGTCGCTATTGGAGTTCGGCCTGCAACTCCCGCTGCACGGACGGATTCCCCACGACCAGGTTCCCCGTCTCGAACCAATCCTGGCCGCCGTCCCAATCGGCCACGACGCCGCCAGCCTCCTGGACCAGCAGGGCGCCGGCGGCGAGGTCCCAGGGCTTGAGGCCCAGCTCGAAGTAGCCGTCGAAGATGCCGCAGGCGGTGTGGGCCAGATCCAGGGCGGCGCTGCCAGCGCGGCGGATGCCCTTGGCGCGGGGGAAGACGCGGCCCAGGGCGGCATTGAAGGCGGGCCAGCGGTCGCCGAGCTGGTAGGCGAAGCCCGTGGCGAGGAAGGCCCCATCCAGGCCGGGCTGCACGGAGACCCGCATGGGCTTCCCGTTCCAGGTGGCGCCCATGCCCCGCACGGCCACGAAGCGGTCGCCGCGCAGTGGATCCAGCACGCAGCCCACCACGGGGCCCTCCGCATCCCACAGGGCCACGGACACGCACCAGTGGGGGAAACCCTGAACGAAATTCAGGGTGCCATCGAGGGGATCCACAATCCAACGGATGGTGTCATTCCCGGAGGCTCCGCCCTCTTCGCCCAAGAAGCCGTACTGGGGGAAGCGGCTGTCCAGCTCGGTGTGGATGGCGGCCTCGGCGGCGCGGTCAGCCTCGCTCACCACGTCGTTCTTGGATTTCTCGGTGATGGTGGCGGGATCGAGTTGCCGGAAGTAGCCCAGCAGCACCTCGCCACCGGCCTGGGCCGCGGCTACGCAGGCTTCCCGCTGGGCGTCATACATGGAACTCACCCCTGTCCCGGCACGAACTCCGGGCTCAATCCTTGCCGAAGACGTTGGCGAGGTTGAAGATGGGCAGATACATGGCGATGACGATGAAGCCGATGACGCCACCCAGCAGGGCGATCATGATGGGCTCCATGAGCGAGGTGAGGTTCGCCACGGCGTTGTCCACCTCGTCCTCGTAGAAATCGGCCACCTTGGACAGCATGGCGTCCAGGGCGCCCGTGGCCTCGCCCACCCCCACCATCTGCACGACCATGGGCGGGAACACCTTGGTTTCCGCCAGGGGGGCGCTGATGTTGCGGCCCTGCTCGACGGCATCCTTGGACTTGAGGATGGCGTTATGGACCACCATGTTGCCCGCCGTGCGGGCCGTGATGTCCATGCCTTCGAGGATGGGCACGCCGGAGCTGATGAGCGTGCCCAGGGTGCGGCAGAACCGCGCCACGGCCACCTTGCGCAGCAGTTCGCCGATGATGGGGATCTTCAGCAGGAAGGCGTCAATCTGGAGCCGGCCGGGGGGGGTGCGGTAGTACTGGCGCAGGCCGACCGTGATGAGCCCCAGGGCGATGATGATGATGTACCAATAGTTGATGATGGCGTTCGAGATGGAAATGCAGACCAGGGTGGGGTAGGGCAACCGGCTGCCCAGACCCTCATACATGGCCGAGAACACGGGGATGACTTTCACCATGATGACCGCCACCACGATGATGGCGATGCTGATCACGGCGATGGGGTAGGTCATCGCCCCCTTGATCTTGGCCGTGAGCTTGACGGATTTCTCGATGTAGCCCGAGAGCCGCTGGAGAATGATGTCCAGGATGCCGCCCGTTTCGCCCGCGCCCACCATGTTCACGTAGAGGTCGTTGAAGGCCTTGGGATGCTTGGACATGGCGGCCTGGAGGGTGAGGCCCTTCTCCACATCGGACCGGACGGATTCGATGGTGCGCTGGAAGCCCTTGTGCTGCTGCTGGGCGCCCAGGATCTCGAGACACTGCACCAGGGGGAGGCCGGCATCAATCATCACGCTGAACTGCCGCGTGAAGACGGCGAGATCCTTGGAGGGCACCCGGCCAAACGATTTCCCGCGTTCCGCGGCCATGGCGCGGACATTCATCACTTCGATGCCATTGCGTTTCAGGGTGTTGGCGGCAGCATCCCGCGATTCGGAAACCAGGACCCCTTCCTGGATCTCCCCCAACCTGTTCTTGCCTTTCCATGCGTATGCGGGCATGTGGACCTCGAAATGCGGCGCGAAATGATGGATTCAGAATAGGCGGGAATGGGGGTTTGGTGAAGCCTCGCCCGGGTTCAGGTGTATTTGATGTTGGGGTTCCGGCCGCCAAGCGCTGGGGTAGCTGGCTTTGCGGGAGTGGAGGCGGGCTGGCCTCCGCGCCCGCCCGAGGCGGAGGTGCCCACGCCCCGGTTGATGAGTTCCCGCAGTTCATCCACGTTGGAGGAGTATTCGAACGCCTGGTCCTGGCTGATGTCGTTCTTCAGCACCAGATCCGACAGGCTCTGGTTGAAGGTCTGCATGCCGTACTTCGTCTGGCCCGCCTGCATGACCCCGTAGATCTGGTGGACTTTGTCCTCGCGGATGAGGTTCCGGATGGCCGAGTTGGGAATCATGATCTCCAGGGCGAGGGCCCGCCCCTTGCCGCTGGCCTTGGGGATGAGGCTCTGGCAGATGACGCCTTCCAGCACCAGGGAGAGCTGGGCCCGGATCTGGGGCTGCTGGTGGGCGGGGAAGACGTCAATGATGCGGTTGATGGTCTGGACGGTGCTGTTGGTGTGCAGGGTGCCGAAGGTCAGGTGGCCCGTCTCGGCGATGGTCAGGGCGGATTCGATGGTTTCCAGATCCCGCAACTCGCCCACGAGCACCACGTCCGGATCCTGGCGGAGGGCCGAGCGCAGGGCCTTCTTGAAGCTGAGGGTATCGGCGTGGATCTCCCGCTGGTTCACCAGGGCCCGCTTGTGCTTGTGCACGTATTCCACGGGATCCTCGATGGTGAGGATGTGCAGGGGCTCTTCGCTGTTGATCTTGTCCACCATGGCCGCCAGGGTGGTGGACTTGCCCGATCCCGTGACGCCCGTGACCAGCACCAGGCCCCGGGGCTTATCGCACAGGGCCTGGACCGAGGGTGGCAGGCCCAGCTCGTCGAAGCTGCGGATCTTCTCGGGAATGGTGCGGAAGGCGCCCGCGGTGGCGCCCCGCTGATTGAAGACATTGGCGCGGAAGCGGGCCACGCCCTGGAGGCCGAAGGAGAAATCCACCTCCAGATCCTCCTCGAGGCGATGCTTCTGCTGGTCGGTCATCACGCCGTAGCAGAGCCAGCGGGTCTGGGCCGCATCCAGGGGCGGCAGCTTCAGGGGCACCATGCGCCCGTCAATGCGCACCTGGGGCGCGGATTCCGTCGTGATGTGGAGATCCGTGCCGCCGTATTCCACCATGGTCTTGAGGAGCTGCTGCAGGGGCACAACGTAATTGGAACCAGCTTCGCTCATGGGATCCTCCCTTACAGAACGGTCTCGCGGATGATTTCCTCGATGGTGGTGACTCCGTCGAGCACCTTGCGGCAGCCGGACCGGCGGAGGGTGATCATGCCTTCCTTGATGGCCTGCTCCCGCAACTCGATGGCGGAGGCGCCGGTGAGGACCATGTCCCGCATGGGCTCGGACATCTCCAGCACTTCATAGAGGCCCACGCGCCCCTTGTAGCCACGCTTGTTGCAGGCTTCGCAGCCAACCGGCTTATAGAAGGTGATGCCTTTCTGGATCTCCTCGGGCGTGAAGCCCACCTTGAGGAGCGCATCCTCGGGCTGGGCGTGGGTCTCCACCGCCTTGCAGTTGGGGCAGAGGCGGCGCACGAGACGCTGGGCGCAGATGATGTTCACCGAGGTGGCCACCAGGAAGGGCTCCACGCCCATGTTCATGAGGCGGTTGATGGTGCTGGGAGCATCGTTGGTGTGCAGGGTGGACAGCACCAGGTGGCCCGTGAGGGAGGCCTTGATGGCGATCTCGGCGGTCTCGAAGTCGC
>JAKAMQ010000099.1 GCA_021812805.1 Acidobacteriota bacterium | reverse complement strand
TCACGTCTGATCGGGCAGCAGCCGGAGCAGGGGCGTCAGGATGGCGCTGAAGCGCTTCCAGCCATCCAGGCTGCCGTGGACGAGCCGCCGCACCTTCACCCAGTCATCGGCGCGGGCGGCCTGGGGCACTTCCTTCAGCATGAAGGCATAGGCCAGGATCTTCGCGGCATGGGCGGGATCCAGGGCCAGGTCGGGGTTTGCCAGCAGGTCGGCTCCGATGAGCTTGCCGTACTGGGCGTACTCGGATCGCCCCCGGAGGGGCAGGAAGCCCCGGCCGCAGAAGCGCGCGCCATCGCCGGATTCGGTGTTCCCCAGGCTGCGCTTGAACTCGTACATCCGGCGGAAATAGCCTTCGGTGCCCGCCTCCCGCTCGGGAGCGAAGGTGTAGCCTTCGGTGCCGATGGTGGCGATCACCGCGGCTTCCGTGGCCGGATCAAGGATCTTCAGGCCGTCAAGGGCCTCGACGAGGAGTGGCCAATGCCGCTCCACGTTCGCCGCAGGGGCGTGGAGGGTGGCCGCGATGACGTCCGCCGAGAAGTGCATGGCTGGCTCCGGAAGGGCCTGGGGAGGGAGGGCCAATCTACCACACTCCCCGGGCGGGCGTAGGCTAAAGCCATGGACAGCCACCGCATGCGCAAAGGGGAGCTGGAGGTCGAGGTCGCGGCCCAGGGGGCGGAGCTCCAGCGGTTGCGGTTCCGGGGACTGGATCTCCTCTGGGAGGGCGGCCCGCTCTGGCCGCGGCGCGCCCCGCTGCTGTTCCCCATCGTGGGCGCCCTCGGGAAGGGGGGCCTGCGCCACCAGGGGCGAAGCTTCCCCCTGCCCAAGCACGGTTTCGCCCGGGACCGGACCTTCACCTGGATCGAGCGCACGCCGGAAGGCTGTGTCCTGGAGCTGACCGAGGACGACGCCACCCGGGCGGCCTACCCCTTCGCCTTCCGGCTGCGCGTGGCCTTCCGGCTCCAGGGCGACAGCCTCCGGTCGGACCTGATCCTGGCGAACCGCTGCGGCGAACCCCTTCCCGCCAGCCTGGGCGGGCATCCCGCCTTCCGCTGGCCCCTGGGGCCCGGCCTGCCGAAAGCCGCGCACCGCGTCGTGTTCGCGGAGCCCGAACCGGAGCCCATCCGGCGGCTGACAGCGGAGGGGTTGCTCGATCCCGAGCCCAGGCCGACCCCCGTCGCCGGGCGCGTGCTGGCCCTCCGGGAGGAGCTGTTCGAGGCGGATGCCCTGATCTTCGACCGCCTCCGCAGCCGCTCCCTCCGCTTCGAGGCCGACGGCGGGCCCGCGCTGGCGTTCAGCTGGGAAGGCTTCCCCCACTTCGGTATCTGGACCAGGCCCGAGCCCGGCCCGGCCTTCCTCTGCCTCGAACCCTGGCAGGGCTTCGCCAGCCCCGTGGGCTGGGACGGTGAGTTCCTGGATAAGCCCGGGGTCGTAGTGCTGGCTCCCGGTCAACACCGGACCTGGAGCTACACGGTGACGGCGCTCCGGTAGGGCCGGCGTTCCCTCAGGGCCTGGGCACCCAGTCCTGGTAGGTGCTCACCACGACCAGGTGCCGCGACCAGAACATCACCCGCCCCGCCTGGTCGAGGGTGGCCGACCGGGGCACCCAGGCACCCCCTGCGCCGGGACCGAAGCGGACCGTGGCCTTGACCTGGCGGGTGCCGAACGTGGAGTGGACGGGCATCTCGTAGTCCACCTGGAGCGGTGCGCCGGTCTGCGGATCGAGATAGGCCAACGCCACGGTGGTTTCCTTCCCCGAGACGGAGATGCCCCGGAAGCGCCGCACGGGCTGGCCCTGGAGGTCGGCGGGCCCCGCCTCGCTCCAGGTATCGAACCCATCCAGCGCCTCCGCCGGGCTGTCCTCCAGGTGCAGGCTCAGGCTCATGGTGAAGCCAGGCGAGCCCTGCTGGTGGCTGGCGATCTCTTTCCGGACCGGCTTCCCGTCCTTCGTCCAGGAGGCCAGCGCGGCCACCGTCTCGAGGGAGCCGAGGAAGGCACCCTTCCCGTCATAGACATCCACATGGGTGATGACCTTCGAGGCCACTTCCGGCTGGCCCTGATGGAGCCGCTGGAGGGCTCGCCCCACCAGCGTCGGCACCGGCAGCGCGGCCGGAAGCGACAGGGACAGCAGGGCCATCAGCGGCCGGACAGTGAACCATCGCATGGGAACCTCGTGCCAGCAGCCTACACCAGCTCCGCGCCCAGGAAATGGGGGCTGGCCTGGGTGATGCGGACCCGCACCAGTTCCCCGAAGGGCAACTCCCGCCCGGGGCCCGCGGCCAGGTGGATGGTCTTCCATTCGCCGCTGCGGGCCAGCCACCAGCCGTGTTCGGTGGCCTCGCGGCCCTCGATGCGCACCAGGATCTCCCGGCCCAGGAACCGCTGGTTGCTGGCGAGCGTCAACTCGGTCTGCCGCTGCTGGAGGCGCGCCAGCCGCTCGGATTTCACGGCCATGGGCAGATCGTCATTACGGCGTAGCGACGGCGTGCCCGGCCGGGGCGAGTAGATGAAGCTGAAGGAGGTATCGAACCGGACCTCCTCCAGCACCCGCAGCGTGGCCTCGAAATCCTCGTCCGTCTCGCCGGGAAAGCCCACGATGAAGTCCGTGCTGAGGGCCATCCGCGAGCGGCCTTCGCGCAGGTAGCCCAGGCGCTCGAGGTACTGATCCACGGTGTACTCGCGGAGCATGCGCTTGAGGATGCGGTCGCTGCCGCTCTGCAGAGGCAGGTGCAGGAAGGGGGCCACCTTGGGATTCGTCACCAGCTCCCGGGCCAGCTCCCGGGTGAAGTTCATGGGGTGGCTGGTGGTGAAGCGGATCCACTCCAGGCCGTCCACCTCGGCCACCCGCGCCAGCAGCTCCGCGAAGGTGCAGCCCCCGGCGTAGCTGTTCACGTTCTGCCCCAGCAGCTCCACTTCGCGGTAGCCCGCGTCCGCGAGGGCCCGCACCTCGGCCACCACATCCGCGAAGGGGCGGCTGCGCTCGGTCCCCCGGGTGGTGGGCACGATGCAGTAGGTGCAGGCGTGGTTACAGCCTTCGATGATCGTCACCAGGGCCTTGGCCGTGTCCCGCCGCCGCGCCACCGAGGGCGGGAAGAGGTGGTTGTCGGGATACTCGCCCGTATCCATCACCCGGGCCTTGCCCGCCTGGGCCTCGGCCACCAGGCGCGGGAGCTGGCGCAGGGCCATGGTGCCCAGCACGAAATCAATGTGCGGCGCCCGCTTGAAGAGCGTCTCCTGCTCCTGCTGGGCCAGGCAGCCCGTCACGCCCACCAGCAGGGGCCGCCGCTGTTTCTCCTCCCGCAGTCGGCCGAGTTCCGAATAGACCTTGTGGACCGCCTTCTCGCGGATGGAGCAGGTGTTCAACAGCACCAGATCGGCGTCCCCGGCCTCGGCCACCGGCTCGAAGCCCTCCGCCGCCAGCAGCCCCGACAGCTTCTCGCCGTCATGGTCGTTCATCTGGCAGCCCCAGGTCTGGATGTGGTACTTCATCGCTGGCCTCGGTCCTGGCGCTGCTGGATGAAGGGGACTACCCCCCGATCGCACCGCGCCCCGCGCGGTGCTCCCGCTCCCCGGCTTCGCCGGTTCGCGGAGGGGGCCCCGTTCTGGCAGCCCCAGGTCTGGATGTGGTACTTCATCGCTGGCCTCGGTCCTGGCGCTGCTGGATGAAGGGGACTACCCCCCGATCGCACCGCGCTCCGCGCGGTGCTCCCGCTCCCCGGCTTCGCCGGTTCGCGGAGGGGGCCCCGTTCTGGCAGCCCCAGGTCTGGATGTGGTACTTCATCGCATTCACCTGCCCACCCAAACCTTCAAGTGTACCAACAACCGGCCCGGGTTCCGCCCGAGTACACTGATCTCCTGGCCTTGAGCCCTGCGGGCTCCCTTCGCCGAGGTTCCCGTGCGCTACCAGCTCTCCAACCTGCCCCTGAACCTGGGCGAGGAAGGCCGGGACCTGGCGCTGCCCCTGGCCCGTACCCTGGGCGGCCGGCCGGCGGACTATCGGGATGTGACCCTGGAGCGGCGCAGCCTGGACGCCCGCCACAAGGGCACCATCCGGTTCCTGGCGACGCTCAGCTTCGAATCGGACGGCCCCCTCGCCGTCGGCCCCCTGCCCGGCGGCCTGAAGCTCGAATCCGCGCCGCTCCCCACGCCCTACGCCGTACCGCGCGCGCCGCGGAAGCCCCAGGTCGTGGTGGTGGGCTCAGGCCCCGCGGGCACCTTCTGCGCCCTGCGCCTCCTGGACTACGGCATTGAGTCCGTGGTGCTGGAACGCGGCCCGGCCATGGGCGAACGGGTGAAGGCCATCGCGGGTCTCTGGAAGGACGCGGTGCTGGATCCCGAGGCCAACGCCCAGTTCGGCGAGGGCGGCGCGGGCACCTTCAGCGACGGGAAGCTCACCACCCGCATCGGCCACCCCGCCACCCGCTACGTGCTGGACACCTTCGTGCGCTTCGGCGCGAACCCGCGGATCCTCTACCTCGCCAAGCCCCATGTCGGCACGGACGTCATCCGGCGCTGCGCCGTCCTCATCCGGAAGGAGGCCGAGGCACGCGGCGCCCGCTACCGGTTCAAGGCCCGGCTGGAGGAGGTGCGCTTCGACGCCTCGGGCCGCGTCCGGGCCGCGGTGCTGGCCTCGGGCGAGGAGCTCCCCTGCGACGCCCTGGTGCTGGCGCCGGGCCACAGCGCCCGGGACACCTTCGAGATGCTCCACCGGCATGGCGTGGCCATGCGGCAGAAGCCCTTCGCGATGGGCGTGCGCATCGAACACCCCCAGGATCTCGTGGATCGCGCCCAGTACGGCCCCAGTGCTGGGCACCCCTCCCTGCCGGCCGCGGACTACAAGCTGGTCTGCAACTTCGGCCTGAACCGCGCCGCGTACAGCTTCTGCATGTGCCCCGGCGGCGAGGTCATCCAGTGCGCCAGCGAGCCCGGCGGCGTGGTGGTGAACGGCATGAGCCTCGAGAAACGCGATTCCGGCTTCGCCAATTCCGGGCTGGTGGCCAAGGTGAATCCGGCGGATTTCGGCAGTGACCACCTGCTGGCCGGCATGTACTTCCAGCGGCGGTGGGAGCAGTCGGCCTATCGCGCCGCGGGGGAGACCTACGGTGCGCCGGCCATGGCCGTGCAGGACTTCCTCAAGGGCCGGGCCACGGGCCGCCTGCCCCGCACCAGCTTCAAGCCCTTCGCCGTGGCCGCGGACCTGCGCACCTGCCTGCCGGACTTCGTACGGGAGCAGCTGGCGGGGGCCCTGCCCGTCTTCGACCAGAAGCTCCACGGCTTCGCCAGCCGCGAGGCCATCCTCCTGGCCATCGAGAGCCGCACCAGCAGCCCCATCCAGCTCCTGCGCGGAGAGCATGGACAGTCCGTGTCCCATCCGGGCCTCTATCCCTGCGGCGAGGGCGCGGGCTTCGCCGGCGGCATCACCAGCGCCGCCGTGGATGGCATCCGCGTGGCGGAGTGGATCGCGCAGTCCGCCGGGGCCGATGTCTTCCAGCCCTTCGAGAAGCAGGTGCGGGCTGCCGATCTGGCAAACGAGTACTAGCTGGCTGGCTCCGGCGCCGGCTCGGCTTCGATGATCCGCCACTCGTCCCCGAACTGCTCGAGGAAGCAGAGGGAATAGCAGCGGAAGAACACTGTGATGGGCAGGAGGGCCACGGAACTGAGGTAAGGGAGGATGGCCACGCAACAGGTGAGGCAGATGGTGAGGATGGCCAGGACCAGCGCCGGAATCCACAGCAGGAGGGTCATCAGATAGAATCCGGCGAATCGCCAGGCATGGCCGGGCAGAACCTCATGCCGGAAGACATGCCAAGCCTGGCCGACGTCCAGGTTCCGCCGGTACATGATGGGTACTACAAAATCCATCAACAGCAGGGCCACGGCAAGATAGGCGAGGGCGCCGAGGATCAGGAACCCACCCACAGACACCAAGGGGATGAGCGCCGCGTGGCCGAAGGACTGGGTCCGCAGGACAGGCAGGACGAACAGATAACCGGCGCCCGCGCAGAGGCCGAAGAACCCGAAGAAGACCAGGAGCAGCACGAGCCGGAAGCGGAACAGGTCGTTCCCGGCGGTCCGGAACCGTGTCCAGGGTTCCGCTACCGCGGCCCGGTTCCGGGCAACGCCATCCAGGAACATGAACGCGCCCCGGCTGCCCAGCCACACGAACAGCGCCGTCAGCGCGAGGACAAGGAGCAGCACGAGCGCGCCAAGGGTGGCCACCAGGGCCAGATGCGCACCCATCCATTCGGCGGCTGAGCTGGAGCCGGCCAGGCGCGTGTGATCGAAGGTATGGCCGTTGTAGCTGTAGGAGCCTCCTTCGCCCAAATGGGCGAGGAATGCGCAGAACCCCAGCACAAACCACTTCTCCCATGAAAACGGGCTGAACAGGATGCGCTTGACGTGGTCCAGGGCGGGCTGAATGGGCGCAGTGATGGAGATCATGGCCTCATCATTCCACAAGCTGTCTCGATCTAAAAATAAGCCCCTGGCTGTTCCCGGTCGAAAGTAAGCTGGAACCCGCCCCGGAGGCAGCCATGTTCGAATCCGCGGAACTCGGCCACAGGATTCCGAAGGAGGTCTGGGAGCGCGAGGTGCCGCCCCTGCGGGAGGCGCTGCTGGACGCCCAGTACGACCTGGCCTCAGCAAAGCGTTTCCCCGTCATCCTGCTCGTGGCCGGCGTGGACGGCTCGGGCAAGAGCGAGACCGTGAACACCCTCAACGAATGGATGGACCCCCGCCACATCCAGACCGTGGGCCTCGATGCGCCCTCGGACGAGGAGCGGGAGCGGCCCCACATGTGGCGCTACTGGCGGGCGCTCCCCCCGAAGGGGAAGATCGGTATCTTCGACGGTTCCTGGTACACGTGGCCCATCCTGGAACGGGCCTACGGGCGGTCGAAGACCTCAGACCTCGACCAGGACATGGCGCGAGTGGCGCGGTTCGAACAGATGCTCATCCACGAAGGCGCGCTCGTGCTGAAGTTCTGGATGCACCTCGGCAAGGACGTCCAGCGCAAGCGGCTCAAGGGCCTGGAGAAGGATCCGAAGACCCGCTGGCGGGTAACGGAGCGGGACTGGGAGCATTTCGAGCGCTATGACACCTTCCGCCAGGTGTCGGAACGGGCCCTGCGGGCCACCAGCACCGCCGACGCCCCCTGGATCGTGGTGGAGGCCACCGATCCCCGCTACCAGCGGCTGACCGTGGGCAAGGTACTCCTGGAGGCCCTCCGGGCCCGCCTGGACACGCCCGCCGCCGCTCCAACCAGCCTGGCGGCGGAGCCCCGGGTGGCCGTGGATCAGGTCAATGTCCTGAAGGCCCTGGACCTCACGCAACGCCTGGACAAGCAGGACTACGAGGAGGCTCTGCTCACCTACCAGGGCCGCCTCAACCGGCTCACGCGCCACAGCAACTTCCGGAAGCATTCCGTGGTGCTGGCCTTCGAGGGGATGGATGCCGCGGGCAAGGGCGGCGGCATCCGCCGCATCACCCAGGCCCTGGACGCCCGCCTGTACCAGATCCACCCCGTCGCCGCACCCACGGAGGAGGAGCGGGCCCAGCCCTACCTCTGGCGCTTCTGGCGCTACCTGCCGCGCCGGGGGAAGGTGGCCATCTTCGACCGCAGCTGGTACGGCCGGGTGCTGGTGGAGCGCGTGGAGGGCTTCTGCTCCGAGGCCGACTGGCGGCGGGCCTACAGCGAGATCAACGAATTTGAGGACCAGATCGTGCGGAGCCGCAGCATCCTGCTCAAGTTCTGGCTCTCCGTCAGCCTGGACGAGCAGCTCCGGCGCTTCCAGGAGCGCCAGGACACCCCCTTCAAGCGGTTCAAGATCACCGACGAGGACTGGCGCAACCGCGAGAAGTGGCCCGCCTACGAAGCCGCCGTCTGCGAGATGCTGGACCGCACCAGCACCGAGATCGCCCCGTGGACGCTGGTGGAGAGCGAGAACAAGTACTTCGGGCGGATCAAGATGCTGAGGACGATCTGCAAGCGCCTGGAGGACGAGCTGTAGCGGTCAGATGCCCCGTTCCTTCCCGAAGACGCGGTCCAGGACGAGGCCCGCGGTTTCCTCGATGCTGCGGCCGGTGACGTCAATGATGGGCCAGCGGCGGTGCTGGCGGAACACCGTGTCCGCGTAGGTGAGCTCTTCCAGGATGTGCCCCATGTCGCTGTAGGTGTCCGCGGTGCCGGTGGCCCCCAGCCGCTTCAGGCGGTAGGCGCGGATCTCCTGGAGGCGGTCCGCCTGGATGGTGAGCCCCACGATGCGGCCCTGGGGGATGTGGTCCAGTTCCGGCGGCAGAGGCACATCGGGCACCAGGGGCACGTTCATCACCTTGTGGCCTTCCATGGCCAGGTACATCGAGAGGGGGGTCTTGCTGGTGCGGCTGATGCCCACCAGCACGATATCCGCATCGCCCAGGCCGCTCATGTCGGCGCCATCGTCGTAGCGCAGCGCGTACTCGATGGCCTCGATGCGCCGGAAATACTTGTCGCCCACCGCGTGGAAGCTGCCGGGGCGCTCGTCGGGGCGCTCCCGGAGATAGAGCGCCAGGGTGTCGAGCAGGTTGCCGAAGAGATCCACCTGGGTGAGCCGCAATTCGGCGCAGCGATCCGCGAGGTAGAACCGCAACTCGCGGGACACCGTGGTGTGCACGATCACAGCCCGCTTGTCGGCGGCCGTCTCCAGCACCCGGTCCAGATCCTGCCGGGTGCGCACGTTCTGGAAGCGGCGCACCAGCGCGGAGGCTTCCCCTTTCGAGAACTGCGTGAGGGCGGCCTGGACGGTCCTGAGCGCCGTCTCGCCGGATCCTCCGGACACCACGAAGATGGGTTGTCTGTCCATGCCCCTAAGATACCCTGGGGCCGATGCAGCCCTCGCTCCATACCCTGGCCAGTCTGGCCCTGGCCGTGCCCCTGGCGGCCCTGCTCTTCGGGCTGGTGGTTGCCGTGGTCCGCTGGACGCGCCTGCGGCACCGGTCCCCGGAGGATCCGGGCTCGGTCCTGCTCGGGGCGGTGTCCACCAGCCTCCGGGAACGCGGCGAGCTGGCGGCCTCCCTGGGGGAACTCCGCACGGTGCAGGAGCGGGTGGTGGATGCCCTGCCCTTCGGCCTCCTGTGGGTGGACCAGCGCCATCGCGTGGCCGCCCTCAACCGCCACGGCCAGGCGCTGCTGGGCGTGCGCCCCGGCGTGGTGGGGCTGGAAGCAGCGTTCGTGCTGGAGCCCTTCCCCTGGCTGCTGGAAGCCCTCGGTCGCGAGCCCGGGCCCCCGTGGCTCTCCGCGGCGGGCGGACGCCGGTGGCGCGTGCGCCGCCTCGAGGCGCCCGACCGCATCGGCGCCCTGGTGGAATTCGAGGATGTCACCGAAGCCGAGCTGGAGGCCCGCCGGGTCCAGCTCCGGGACCGCTTCGCCGAACTGGGTGAGATGACCGCCGGCGTGGCGCACCAGCTCAAGAACGGACTGGCGGTCCTGAAAGGCCACGCCCAGCTGCTCCGCCGTCAGGGCCACGGGGAGGCGGCCGAGGCTCTGCTGGCCGAGACCGAGGATCTGGACCGGCTCGTCCAGCGCTTCCTCCAGTGGGCCCGCCCCCTGGAACCCGCCCTGCAGACCCTGCGCCTGGAGGAAGCCGCCGCCCAGGCCATCGGCGAGCTGAAGCGCCGGCCCGTGAGCCAGGGACGGCAGCTGCTCCTGGAGGGCCACGGCCAGGCCCAGGCCGATGCCCAGCTCCTCCACCAGGCCCTCGTCAACCTGCTGGAGAATGCCTGCGAGGCCACGCCCCTGGGCGGAACCGTGCGGGTGCGGGTCAAGGACGATGGCCTGGAGATTCTCGACGAGGGCCCCGGCCTGGGCGAGGACACGGCCGTGCGCATGCTCCGGCCCTTCGAGAGCGGACGACCGGGCGGCACCGGCCTGGGCCTGCCGCTGGCCCTGAAGTGGCTCAACGTCCAGGGGGCGGACCTGGCGCTCGAACCCCGCCGTGAAGGCGGCACCCGCGCCAGCGTGCGCTGGTAGTCAAGACTGGACCCGGCCGGATCGAAGAAGCGGGGAGGAGGCCAGGATGGCGGTTCGCATGCGGCTCGGGGAAATGCTCCTGGAGCAGGGCATTCTCGATCAGGCCACGCTCGACCGGGCGCTGGGCCTCCAGAAGACCACGGGGCGGAAACTGGGCACCGTGCTCATGCAGGAAGGCCTCCTGTCGGAAGAGGTGCTGCTGGGCTTCCTCCGCCGCCAGCTGAACGTGGATGTGGTGACGAGCGCCGACCTGGTCATTGACGATGCGGCCTGGAAGCGCGTCTCCGAGGATCTCATCCGCAAGTACACCGTCCTTCCCCTGAAGATCCAGGGCAAGGAGCTGACCCTGGCCATGGCGGACCCCTTCAACATCGTGGCCATTGACGATCTGCGCTTCGCCACCGGCTGCAGCCGCATCAAGGTGGTGCTGGCCGCCGAGCGC
>JAKAMQ010000003.1 GCA_021812805.1 Acidobacteriota bacterium | reverse complement strand
CTTGGTGTTGGAGCGGGCGATGGGGATTGAACCCACGACATCAAGCTTGGGAAGCTTGCGTTCTACCACTGAACTACGCCCGCGTGGGGGTCAGTCTACCGCAGGGCCGGGCACGGGGGCTAGCCCCGCCCCTGGGCTTTGGCGTCCACCATGCGCTTGGCCTCGCGGCGCAGGAGTTCGGAGACGTTCCGGTCTTTCATGAGCAGCTTGAGGTCGGACTCCAGCAGGCGCTTGAAGTGGGTGAGGGAGAGCGGCAGCGGGGTCCGCGGGTTCATGACGAGGTTCTTGGTGATGGGGTATTTCTTCATCCAGTCGCGGGTGCTCGAAATGATGCGGAGGACTTCCTCGTTCACGGTGCGCATCTGGGCGATGTAGGCCACCTCGCCCTCGGTGATGCGTCCGTTGCGGATGACGTTCACCTGGATGAGCCGGTTGGCTTCGCGGATGAGGATGGTGCGCTCCTCCTTGCCGCCTTTGAGGGCGAGGATGATCTTCTGGTTGGTGCGCAACCGGGCGATCCGCTGGGTGAGCGTGAGGGTGATCTCGTTGCCTTCGTCGTCCAGGAGCGGGCCTTCGTGCAGGGCCTTCCGGGCGGCGGCGATGTCCTCGGGTTCCGCCTCGGCTTCCACTTCCTCGGAGGTGGCCTCCTTGGGCAGGGGCAGTTCGGACCACGCGCGGTCCAGGCGGCCGGCCTCGACTTCATCAATGATTTCCAGCCGCTCGTTCTTGACCTCTTCGGGCACCAGGCGCAGCACCTCGAAGCGGAACTCGTTGACGCGCCGCTTGATGACATATTCGGCCTGGGGATGTTCCTCGAGCAGGTCCAGGATCCGCGGGCGCTGCATCCAGAGCACCTGGTTGTTGAGCACGATCTCGAGGACGCTGCCGGGCAGGGATGGCACCGCGGCTTCCACGATCTCCGCCGTGAGCGCCGGGTTCAGCAGCGCCGCTTCCAGCAGGCCGGGTTCCTTGCGGTGGCAGAGGATGAGCTGGAGGCTGGAGGGCGGATCCACGGGGCCGAGCAGCAGGCCTGTGAGTACGGATTCGGGCAGGGCCTGAAGGGCGCCGATGGCCCGCTCCGCATAGGGCGTGTCCGTGAGGACGGCATGGGACAACGCCGCGAGCATGTCCGGGGCCGGGACGGGCAGGGCGCCACCGGTGAGGGCCTGGGCCATGGCTTCGGGGAGTTGGCCCCGCAGGAAGCGGTCAACGATGGGATGCAGGCTCATTCGGAATCGCTTTCGGAATCGGAGGGGGGAACCGGGGTGTCGGGAGGGGCCGGAGGCGGCGGCTTCAGCCAGTTCCCTTCGGCGTCGAACTGGCCGGTCCACGCGGCGCCGACGCTCTGGCCGTGAAGGATGCGGTGGCCCGCCACCTCCACGGTTACCACGCCGGCGTTGTCCAGGGAGAGGCTGAAGGGCCCCTTCACCCGCAGGCGCCAGGGCTCGGAGACGCGCAGGGAGTGCTGGAGCTGGCTACCATCGCCGGCCTGGATGCTCGCTTCGCAGGGATCCACGGCGCGCAGGCTTACCAGGATGCCCGCGTCGGTGACCGGCGCTTCGGGCAGCAGTTCCCCGAGCACCGGATTGGGGCCGGTGGCGGGCGGGGGCGGGGAGGGCAGCGGCGCCGGTCCCACGGCCAGGGCCCGGGCGCGTTCGGGCCGGCGCCCCAGGTTGGGGCCGGGGACCACCAGCCACAGGATCACCGCGAGGGAGGCCAAGGTGAGGAGCCCCATCACCACGCGCTCGAGGCGTTCCTGGCGGGGATCGGGCGGCGGCAGCTCCACGGAGCCGGGCACATCGTGGAAGGCGCCTGTGTGCAGATCGAGGTCCACCTCCAGGCGCTCCGCCATCTGGCGCGCCAGGGGGCGGGCTCGGCCAGGGGGGAGGCTGTCCCAGTCATCGCCTTCGATGGCCTCGATGCAGCGCAGGGGCAGCTTGAGATCGTGGGCGAGGGCTTCCCGGGAGAGCCCTCGGGCGACCCGCGCCTCCTGCAGGAGCTGGCCGACGGATGCGTCGAGTCTCATCCGGACCAGCCCACGGGAAGCTCCCCGAGGAGGCGGGTCAGCTGCTCCCGGCGCTCGCTGCGGCTGAGGCGGCGCTCGTCGAGCTGGCCACGGTGGGCCATGGTGTCCGCCAGACTGGATTGCAGGTCGTCGGGGGTCGCGAAGTCGCGGCCGGCCAGCCAGGCTTCCGCCTGGGCCAGCCCCAGCCAGTGCTTGACGGCGCGGGTGGAGCAGAATCCGCCGTCAGCCCGGAGCCGCGCCACCACGCGCTCCGCATAGACCAGCAGGGGATCCGAGAGACGCACCCCCTTCACCGCCATGCGGGCCTGCCGCCAGCCTTCGAGATCCAGCGGCGGGACGAGGGTATCCAGGCGATCCAGTCCCGCCTCGCCGCGCAGGATGCGGCGCTCGGCTTCCGGGGCCGGATGGCCCAGGTGCAGGGCGCAGGAGAACCGGTCCAGCTGGCTTTCGGGCAGGGGGAAGGTTCCGGCGTGATCCAGGGGGTTCTGGGTGGCGATGACGAAGAAGGGATCCGGCAGGCTCAAGGTGCTGCGATCCAGGGTGACCTGGCCCTCGACCATCACCTCCAGCATCGCGCTCTGGGTCTTGGGACCGATGCGGTTGAGCTCGTCGAGCAGCAGCACGTTGCAGAACACGGGTCCGGGCTGGAAGCGGAAGGCCTGGGCCTGGGCATCCCACAGGTGCATGCCCAGCAGATCCGAGGGCAGCAGGTCGTTGGTGCCCTGCACGCGCTGGAAACTGCCGCCCAGAATGCGGGAGAGCCCCTTGGCGAGGGTGGTCTTGCCGACGCCCGGCAGATCCTCCAGCAGCACATGGCCGCCCGCCAGCAGGGCGGCCAGGCTGCGGCGCACCTGGGGGCCCTTGCCCACCACGACGTTCTCCAGGGCGGCCAGGCCCGCCAGCACGGCGGGACGCAGGGTCTCGGGCCCGCGCGGGGGCGGAGGCGCGAGGACGGGCGGGGGCAGGGTCATGGGGCCCTCTTCGGACGGGATCGTCATGCTTCATCTTCCAGAGGGATCCCATGATCCCGCAAGCGCTGGGCGAGGGATCGGGGGGTGAGGCCCAGGCGTTCGGCGGCGGCTGGCAGATCGTGTGCCGATTCGCGCAGCACCCGGGCCAGGATCCGGCGTTCGGCCTCGCGGGCGACGGCCTTCAGGCGCGCCTCCAGGGGGCCCTCCCCGGGCCAGGAAAGGGCCAGGGGCGGGGCTTCCGGGGGGCCCAGGTCGGGGAGCTGGTGGATGACCAGCCCTTCCGCGCAGCCCAGGGCGCGTCCCGCTAGGTGCTCCAGTTCCCGGACGTTCCCGGGCCAGGCATAGCCCAGGAGGGCGCGTTCCACGCCCGGGGCGAGCCAGGGCGCCGGTCGGCCTTGCCGGGCGGCATCCCACTCCAGGAACAGCCGGAGCAGGGGCAGGAGATCCTCCCGACGTTCCCGGAGGGGCGGCACTCGCAGCTCCAGGAGACCGAGGTGCTGGGCCAGAGAGGTGGGCAGGGTGTAGCCCTCCGGCGCGGCGGCCATCCAATGCACCGCCCGTCCCGGTGGGCTGTCCAGGGCCCGGGTCAGGGCCGGGACGGCCTCGGGTCGCAGCTGGTCGAGCCCCGCCAGCAAGAGGCTGCCCCCTTGCAGGAGCTGGAGGATCCCGGGCTCAGGGCCCTCCGGTCCCAGCGAGGCCGCCTGGAGGCTGAAGTAGGGGGCGGCGGGGTGGCGGAGGAGGTGGAGGCGCCGCGCGCACCGCGCCTTGCCGGCGCCCTGCTCTCCCCGGAAGAGGGTGGGCAGGTGCGAATCCGCGGTGCGCCGCAGGGCCGCGTCGAGCGCCTGCATGGCGGGGCTGTGGGCGATCCAGGGTTCCGCGGGATTGGGCGGGGGCGCCATGGCCAGGGCCCGGAGATGCTCCAGCAGGGCCAGGAAGGCATCCAGGTCGAAGGGCTTGGGCAGGAAGTCATCCGCCCCGAGCTTCATGGCCTCCACGATGTCCTTCGGTTCTCCGAAGGCGGACATCAGCACCACCCGCAGGGCCGGCTGGAGGCGGCGGGCCCGGCGGATGAGTTCCAGCCCGCTCATGCCCGGCAGGCGGAGATCCGTCACCAGCACCTGGGCGGGGCGTTCCGCCAGGGCGGCCAGGGCCTCCTGGGGATCCCCCACCGCTCGCACGGACCAGGCGGACCCCTCCAGGGCCCGGGTGAGCAGGCGCCGGAAACTGTCCTTGTCCTCGACCAGGAGAAGCTCCATGGGGACACGCTATCAGCTGTCGGCTTCCGGCAGGCAGACCTCGTGTCCCGGCTTGGCCGGGACACGAGGTGGGAGAGCGCGAGCCGAAGGCGAGCAGGCGGTCCCCCTGGTAGATCTCACTATTCGGCCCCGCCGCAGCCCGCGATGAAGCAGCGGCTCTGGGCCTCGGCCTGGGCCGTGAAGAGTCCCGCGCCATCCACGAGCGTCAGACCCGCGCCCCGGGCCCAGACGGCGAAGGCGGTGTCCTCCTTGTAGATCCATTCCACCGCCCACCGCAGGGTGGGCTGGGCGGCCGTCAGAAGGTCCGGGAAGGGCGCGGGATCGCCTGGTTCCATGCCCAGGCTGGTGGCCTGCACCACGCCGATGGGGGCGAAGGCGGCCACCGCCTCCGGTGAGGCCGGCTTCCGGCGGCTGGCCTGCAGCGCCGACCGGCCCGAGGTTTCCAGCACCGCCAGGCTGGTGCGGGCAACGCCGCCTGATCCCAGCACCAGCACCGGGCCGGGTGTCATATGTGACAGTGCTTGTCCAAAGGCATCCGCGTCCGTGTTGGCGCCCTGCCAGGGCGCACCGGGTGCCCGACGCCAGAGGGTGTTCAGGGGACCGGCCAGACCCAGGGCTTCGGGCAGGGCCTCCTTCAGGGGCGCGGTGAGGCTCAGGCCCAGCAGCCCCAGCGGTTCCATGGCCTCGATCGCTTCCCCGGCCTCGGCGCAGGGCAGGGGAAGGTACACGAGATCCTTGAAGGCGCGCTGGAACCGCTCGTTGTGGAAGGCGGGGCCGCGGGAATGGAGAACCGGCTCGCCGAGGACGCCGCAGAGGCCATGGCCCGCGTGGAGACGGGCGCAACGCCAGGCCCGCAGCGTGGCCAGCGGGAGCTGTCCGGGCGCAGCGGGCGGGCCATCGTCGGGGGCGGCGTAGGTGAAGGCGCCGCCCCAGGCGGCTTGCATGGCGCGGCTGGCGATGCCCTTGGGCCCCATGAGGAAGGCCGACAGGCGCAGGCCGTGGTCCCGGGCCCAGGCCAGGGGGGCGCGCAGGCGACCCGCATCGCCCAGGCGGGTGGCCACGCCGACCCACTTCCAGGCATCGCCTTCTGGAAGGGACTGGAGCCGGTCCTCCAGATCGAAGATGCCGGGGCCCACATGCACCGAGCGCAACAGCCGCACATGACTCCGGGCCGCCTGGAGGGCGGGGGGCACCGGCAGATCCCATTCCAGATCCAGCCACCGGGGCCGTCCGGGCAGCGCCTTCAGCAGGTGGGCCAGGCGGCCCTCCTCATCCTCATCGGGCCACCTGCCGCCTTCGGAGATCCTCCGGCAGGACACCAGGCAGCGCCGCTTCAGGCCTGTCACCAAGGCCTCCGGATCCTCGCTGGGGAACAGGTCCAGGCGCAGTTCGGGAAGGGCATCCGGAGGCAGGTTCCGTGCGCAGGCCAGGGCCTCCTCCCAGCGGTCGTGGCTGAGGGTGACGAGGTAGAAGGGCAGTCCCTGCATGGCCGGACGGGGCTCAGCGGGGGCGGAGGGCGGTCGGGGAGGGGTTTCCCGGCGAAGCGACACCCTGCTCGCGCTTGACCCGCTCCTGGAGGCGCAGGGCCGCCTTGCCGCCCAGCCGGATGATCCGGCCCCCCGCGCCCAGTCGGAAGGTGGCCATGCGGAAGAGGGACCAGGTGCCTGGGTCCAGCTCCTTGTCGAGGCTGATGTCGCGCCAGGGGATGGAGGCGGGCCCGCGCCACCAGGCGGTCTGGAAGGGGAACGGCTGCTTCAGGTGGAGGCAGCGGCGGCCCAATCGGACCGACATGGGCGTGTGGCCGCGCAACCCCCCGAACCGCACCTGGTTCCACCCCAGGTTCTCCTCGATGGGATCCAGCGGATCCGCGGGGTAGGCGTCGTAGAGGGCCGGGATGCCCATGAGCCGGTTGCTGAGGGCGGTCAGCGCGGGATAGAGCACCAGGAAGAGCAGTACGGCGAAGATCACCGCGCCGGGCGGCGGAGGCTGACCGGTGGACAGGGCCAGGAACATCATGGCGCCACCTGACCCTCACGAGGTGTTCCGGCCGAGCCGGAACCCCCCGCCCGCTTCGCGGCCTGCCAGGAGGCCTCCATCTCTTCGAGGGTGCGGCCCTCCCAGCCGCCGCGGGCCTGGGCATCCTCCTCCACGCACGCGAAGCGCCGGCGGAACCGGTCCATCTGGCGGCGCAGGGCCCGGTCGGGATCCACGCCCTTCTGGCGGGCCCACTGCACCAGGCTGAAGAGCACATCGCCGAATTCCGCTTCCACGCGGTCTAGGGAGGACTCCGCCTGGAGTTCGGCTATCTCTTCCTTCACCTTGTCCAGCACACCCTCCAGGTCGGGCCAATCGAAGCCCACCTGGGCGCAGCGGCGGCCGATTTCCAGGGCCTCCTCCAGGGGGGAGAGCGAGGCCGGGATTCCCTCCAGGAGCCGCGGCTCCTCGCTGTGGAGTCCCTTTTCCTCACGCTTGAGGGCGGCCCAGTTGGCGAGCACATCCTCGGCGCCCTCCACCGCCACATCCCCGAAGACGTGCTGATGGCGGCGCACCAGCTTCGCCACGATGCCCGCTTCCACGTCATGCAGATCCCAGGCGCCGCGCTCCGCGGCCAATTGTGCGTGGAAGGCGACCTGGAGCCACACATCGCCCAGCTCCTCGCAGAGATGGGCCTCGCAGGCAGCATCCCCCGGCACGTGGGCCGCGAGGGCATCCAGCGCCTCGGCGGCCTCCTCGCGCAGGTAGCGGGCCAAGCTCTGGTGATCCTGCTTCAGATCCCAGGGGCAGCCGGTCTCCGGGGCGCGGAGGGCGGACATGACGGCGCGGAGGGTGCTCGGGTACATGCCCCGAGGGTACTCCCATTGGCGGCTTCAGACGTGGTGTCCCGGCTTGGCCGGGGCACCTCGTGGGGGTGCACGAGGCGAGCAGGCGGTCCCCCCTTGTTCGTGTCAGTTGCCGAAACGGGAAGGATCCAGCGGCCCCTCCGCGCAGGGGTGCCGGAAGCGCTCGGCGGCGAGGGCGCCCACGGCCAGGCCGCTGGTCATCCCGTGGCCGCCGAGGCCCGCCACCCAGAAGAGGCCTGCCACCTTGGGATCCCAGCCCACCACGAAGCGGCGGTCGGGGGCGAAGGTGCGGATGCCGGTCCAGTAGCGGGTGATGGGGATCTCGGCCAGGTCCGGCGCCAGCTCGTGCAGGCTGCCGTAGAGGCCTTCCAGCACGGCGGCATCCGTGGCCGGCTGGCGGCCCCGTTCCGGCAGGGGTACCGCCACTTCTTCGCAGGGGCACAGGAGCAGGCCTCCGCTCTCGGGCCGGAAGTAGAACGGCCGGTCCACCCACCAGACCCAGGGTTCCCGCGCGGGATGCGCCGCGCCGCTCCAGACCAGGGAGCGCCGCAGTGGGGTGAAGGCCAGCTCTGAGCCGGCCCAGCGGCCCACCGGGCCCGCCCAGGCGCCGGCGGCGAGCACCAGCGTCTCGGCGTCGAGCGGCCCCCGGTCGGTTTCGAGGCGGAAGCCGGAGGGGCGGCGCTCCAGGCCGGTCACCGCACAGCCGTAGCGCAGCTCGGAACCGGCGGTCCGGGCGCCTTCCGCGCAATGGCGCAGGAGCCCCGCCGCGTCGAGGACTCCATCACCGGGAATCGCCAGATGCTCCGCGGCCCGCAGGCCCGGCAGGGGACAGTCCGGCCCGCGTCGCGCTTCCACGCCCAGGCTGCGGGCCTCGGCTTCGAGCAGTTCCAGGCCCCCGGCCTCCGCCGCCAGCAGCAGGCCGCCGGTGGGCGCCAGCAGGCCGGCTTCCGCCAAGCGGCGGCGCCCCTCGGCAGTGAGGGCGGAATGCTCCGGGCGGCCCGTGAGGGAGCGGGCGATGGCGGCGTTGTGGCCGCTGGCGTAGGTGCCCGGCTGATCCTCCCGGTCCAGGAGGACGAGGCCGCGCTGTCCAGCGCGGGTGAGGTGGAAAGCGGTGGAAAGCCCGGCAATGCCGCCGCCGATGATCGCCACCTCTGCCTTTTCAACGCTCAAGGGTGCCTCGCTGTCCACCATCGTAGCCTGGGTGGTGCCGAGGCATCACACGGGCTCCTGCGGGAACAGGAGTTCGAAGCAGGCCCCGCCTTCGGGCCGGTTGGAAGCGCGGAGGGTCGCCTGGTGCGCCTGGGCGATCCAGGCAGCGATGGCCAGGCCCAGCCCAGAACCGGGGGCATTGGCGTGGGAACGCGCTGCATCGCAGCGGTAGAAGCGTTCGAAGATGCGCTCCAGGTCTTCGGGAGGGATGCCGGGCCCGGTGTCCTCCACGGTGAGGCGGACCCGGTCTGCCACGGGCCGGACATCCAGCTGGATGCGGCCGCCCGTGGGCGTGTACTTCAGGGCGTTGTCCAGGAGGTTCGACATGAGCTGGTGGATCCAGCGCTCATCGCCCAGGATGCTCACGGGTCCGGCGGCTTCGAATTGAAGCTCCACCGCTGCTTCCTCGGCCCGCAGGGCGAAAGCCTCCACCTGGTACTCCGCAAGTTCGTCGAGACGGAGGGGTTCCATCCGGAGGGGAAGCCGGTCGGTATCGGCGCGGGCCATGAGGAGGAGGTCGTCCACGATCTGGCTGAGGCGCCCCACTTCTTCGCCGATGCTGGTCATTTCTTCCTGGAGTTCCTCGCGGGTCAGGGTGCCCCGGGAGACGAAGTCCACGAGGCCGCGCAGGTTGGCCAGTGGGGTCCGGAGCTCGTGGGAGGCATCGGCGGTGAAGCGCTTCATGGCTTCGAACGCGCGCTCCAGGCGGTCCATCATGTGATTCAGAGTATCCACGAGGCGCCCGATCTCGCAGTCTGCGCCCGGGTGGGGCAGGCGCAGCCCGAGGCTCTTGGCTTCGATCTCCCGGGCCATGGCCGTCACGCGCTCCACGGGCGCGAGGGCGCGCCCCGCAAGCCAGTATCCGCCTGCCGCGGAGAACAACAGCCCGGCGGGCAGCAGCAGGAGCAGGATCTCCCGGAGCGCCGAGAGGACCGGCCCGATCTCTCCCAGATCCTCCACGACACGGATGACGCCCTGGCGTCCCATCTGGGTCCGGTAGGGCAGGGAGTACACCCGCCAGGGCCGGCCTCCGCCTTCCAGTGTCTGGAACCAGGGCCGGTGCAGGTGGCGCCAGGTCGCGTGGGAGAGATCCGGCACCAGCGGGTTCACCTGCATTTCGGGAGACAGAAAGAAGGCGCTCCGCTTCCCCTGGTCCTCGTGGATGAGGAGGAGGCGTCCGATCTGGCCCAGATGGGCCTGCTGCTCCGGCGTGAGGTGCTCGCAATCGGCCTGTTCGGAGAGGATCCGCAGGGTCTGATTCGCGATGTTCTGGAGCGATCCGTCGTGATGGTGCAGGAGGCTCCGGCGGACCAGACCATAGGCCAGGAGCGTGAAGCTCACCATGAAGATCGTTAGCGCGACCGAGTACCAGGCCGTGAGGCGGAAGCGGAGCGTGCGGGTGAACGCGGCCATCAGGAGGGATCCCGGAGGACGTAACCCGTGCCCCTCAGGGTCTGGAGCAGCTTGGGTTCGCGCCCGGCATCAATTTTCTTTCTGAGCTGGGCGACATAGACATCCACGAGGTTGGAAGCATCGCCGTAGTCCGAGTCCGAGGGCCATACCTGGTCGAGGATCATGCTCCGGGAGAGGACGAGGCCTTTCCGGCGCATGAAGAGCTCCATCAGGGCGAACTCCTTGGTCCGGAGAGGGATGATCTCCCCGGCTCGGCGCAACTCGCGCCGGCCCACATCCAGTTCCAGGTCCGCCACGCGCAACGCGAGTTGGAGCTCGGAGGGGGGGCGCCGCAGGATGGCCCGGAGGCGCGCCAGCAGTTCGCGGAATTCGAAGGGCTTGGGGAGGTAGTCATCCGCGCCCAGGTCCAGGCCCTTGATGCGGTCATCCAGGCCGCCCCGCGCCGTCAGAAGGATGATGGGCACCTTGCAGCGCTCGCGTCGGATGCGGGCCAGCACCTCGAAGCCATCCATGAAGGGCAGCATCACGTCCAGGACCACCACATCGTGGCGGCAGCCCAGGGCGAGTTCCAGGCCGCGCAGGCCGTCCTCGGCCCGGTCCACCGCGAAGCCTTCAGCCTTCAGACTTTTCTCGAGGCTCTGGGCCAGCTTGGGCTCGTCTTCCACCAGCAGGACCTTCATGTCCTCTCCAGGTTCGGGCCGGAGCTTGCCCCGGGAAACAGCGCGGAGGGAGGGGCGGCAGAACCCCCCTCCCTCCGGTGGGTGCATCAGAATGCCACGATCAAGTCCGCGATGAGCTGATCGTTGTCCGGGGTGATCCCGTCCTTGTAGGTGGTGCGGGAGGCCTGGATGGTCCAGCGCCCGCCGTCCTTGGCGCTACGGAAGGCCATGCCGTTGATGCCGAGGGTCTTCATGGCCTGGTCCTGGGAGGAATCGGCGGTATTCGGCCGGACGTCGTCGTATCGGCCGAAAATGCCGAAGGAGGGGGTGAAGTCCAGGTCGCAGAGCAGGAAGTAGCCGGCGTTCTTGGTGTTGGTCCCAGCCACATCCACCTGGTGGCGTCCTTCGAAGTAGGCGCCCATGACGCGCCAGTTGTCGCGGATGAAGCGGCCGAGGATTCCGTTCCGATAGAAGGTGTCATTGAAGAGGACCGCCCCCGGGTTGGCGGCGTCCAGGACGGGATTCTGGCCTCCCAGATGGAAGAGCCCGAGGCTGGATGCGGAGTCATCGAACCGGTAGAGCGCCGAGGCGTAGGTATCCTTGTGGTTCGTGGGGCTCGGTCCGGATGCGGCGGCGCCGGTGCTGTCCGTGGTGGGCGTCAAGGTGTCCATGACGCCGGCCGCCAGCTCGAAGTTGCACCAGTTCAGCTTGGCATCCACACCGCGTCCCGCCGCATCCAGGGTGAAGGGAGAGGTGGTACTCGCTGGGGTGGAGAGGACGAGGGGTGCGCCCAGGGCGCTGCCGGCGCCCAGGCCGAAGTCCCGGAGGATTTCGGGATTGAACTGGCCGCCCCGCACCTGGATGAAGGCGGTCTTGGATAGCGGCAGGTTGTACTGGATGAAGGCCTCTTCCATCCCATCAGCCGGCGTGGCGCCGGTGTTGAAGTGGTACATCAGGGTGTAGCCGAAGTGGCTGGACAGGGCGCCGCCGGAGACCAGCTGGATGTCGGGCTGGGCAGTCTGGATCGTGGGTTTGACGCCCTTCACGGCCGTGGCACTGGCATCCAGCGTCAGGGAGGCATAGTTCCCGAGCTTCTGGGCTTTCGCGTCCGAAGCGTCGAAGGAGGTGGGGTCCAACCGGGCGCCGTTGCGCTGGAAATCGAGGCCCATGGCCGTGAGCTGGAGGGTGGGGAGCTGGTGGCAGTCCTCGCAGGACAGGCCCGTGAGGCGGGCCCAGGCGGGCACGGCCAGCATCGGGAGGCCGGTCCCGAGCAGCAGGAGGAGCGTTCGGATCACTTTCATGCGTGACTCCAGGGAAAGGGGGGAGATGAAGGGCCGACCTGCATTCGGGGTTATTCAAGGCCCTTGGGTCGTCAATACGAAGTGAATCCTGGAGCCCGAAAATGAAGCCTTCGTGAAGCGCAAGAACGAATTCGTGTGGCGTGGATCACAAGGCGGCGGTTCAACCTGAAGTGAAGATGAAATTCTCTGTTGTGATGTATTTGCGATTGCATTGCCTAGGCAACTCTCTACCCTTGTCCAGTAGGAGAAGCCCGTGCGCCGCTGGTTGTCCGTTCTGCTCGCCGCTGTGATGCTCTTGGGCATCCAGGGCGGGCTCCTGGCCTCTGGGCGGGGCCCCTGGGCATGTCCGGGAGGGATGGATCGCGCCGGCTGCGCCTGCTGTCAGGCAGCTGCGGCCAGGCAGTCGGCCTGCGCCATGCCCATGCGGCATTGCCATGCCAGCCCCCGGCCCGACGGCCCCCTGGCGGTGCTCGAGCAGCACACCCTGAGAGGCGCCCATGAAGAAGGGGCTCGCCCGGCTCATGAGCCCCGCCCCTGGCCGGGAGGGGGCGTGGCCGTTCGATCTGGGCGTCTTTTCGAACCGACGCCCTGGTCCATGGCGGCGGTGCAGGGAAGCGGGCCACCCGGCCCTGTGGGGGGACGAAGCCGCCTGGCGCGGCTGAGGCTGCTCAGGATCTGAGGGGGTCGTGACCCTGGCTCTGCCTTCCCGCTGGGGTAGGCTTCCCTTGTGTTCTCTTCACCCATTCAGCAGGAGTTTCCGATGCGCAGCTCCCTGCGCTCGCTCCTGGTGCTGGCCAGTCTCCTGGCCGCGTCAGCCGCAGGCGCTCAGACCCCCACCCCGACCCCAACCGTTTCCTCCGATCGTTCGCAGGATCCTGTCCTCGCGGGGCTCATCCAGGAGGCGATCCAGCGGAATCCGGATCTCGCCGAGGCCCGCTCCCTGGTGGCGGCCTCCCGGGAGCGGATCCCCCAGGCCAAGGCCCTGCCGGATCCGTCCCTCAGCCTGGGCCTCCAGAACGACGGCTTCCACGGCCTCCAGGTGGGCAAGATGCCCACGTCCTACTACCAGATCGTGGTCACCCAGCCCCTGCCCTGGCCGGGCAAGCGGGAAGCCCGTGAGAAGGTCGCCGCTCAGGGCGTCCGCGTGCAGGATGCCGCGCTGGCCCGGACCCGCCTCAGCCTGCTGGCCGACCTGGAGCGGGCCTACGTCGGCCTCGTCCTGGTCCGGGAGCAGCTCGGCCTGCTGGACCAGCAGGCCGCCTACCTCCAGCAGGCCGAGGGCAGTGCCCGGGTGCGCTACCAGGTGGGCAAGGCCAGCCAGACGGATCTGCTGCGGGCCCAGCTGGAACAGACTCGCCTGCAGCAGACGCGCCTCGACCTCCTAGCCCAGGAGGCCAGCCTGCTGGCCAGCCTGAACCGGATCCGCGTCGAGCCCTCCACCACGCCCCTGGCCACACCGGCGACCCTGGAAACCCTGCCGCCACCGCCCCTGACGACTGAGCAGGCCTGGCTCCAGCGTGCGGATACGGAAAGCCCGGATCTGGCCTATGCCCGGCGCAACCTCGCGCAATCGGAGCGGAGCCTCGATCTGGCGAAGCTGGATGTCCGTCCTGATTTCGCGGTCAGCGCAGGCCTCATGCCCCGGGGGGGCCTGGATCCCATGTGGCAGGTGAGCGTCTCCATCGGCCTCCCGATCTACGCCCATCAGAAACAGCAGCGCGCCGTGGCGGAGCAGAAGTGGCGGAAGCAGGCCAGCGGCCAGGCGATCCAATCGGTTAAGACCCTCCTGCGCCAGCGCATCCGGGAGCGCCTGGCCGCCCTCGGCGCCGCCGAAGCCTCCGCCCGGATCTACCGGGAAGGCCTGCTGGTGCAGAGCGAAGCCACCTTCCAGTCCGCCATGGCCCAGTACGAGGCGGGCAAGATCCCCTTCCTGTCGGTGCTGGAAGCCCTCAACGGATGGGTCTCGGATCGTTCGAGCTACTTGTCCGTCCTGGCCCAGGCGCAGGCGCAGCAGATTGCCCTGCGGTCCTACGACCTCGGGCCCGCCCCCGCCATCACTGCCGCCAGCCTGGGCTCGCCCTCCCTGGCCCTGGGCGCCGGCGCGACGTCCTCCGCATCCACTCCATCTTCCGCATCGTCCATGTGAGGTTCCTCCATGTCCATCGCATTCGAACCCGAACCCGAACCCGAACCCGAACCCCGGAAACCCGGATCGCCCTTGAAGATGCTGGGCGTGCTGACCCTGGGCCTCGCGGTGGGATTTTCTGCCGCCGGACTGTTCATGGAATCCCATGAACACCCCGCCCCTTCTGGATCCAGGCCTGGCCCTGCCGGGGGCCCGGCGCAGCCTGACCCGGGAAAGATCCTCTTCTACCGCTCGCCGATGGATCCCAAGGTCACTTCGCCCACACCGAAGAAGGACGACATGGGCATGGACTATGTGCCTGTCTACGCGAGCGATGTGGATGGACAGGCACCGGCTCCTGGCTCCGCCGGCAAGGGGAAGATCCTCTTCTACCGCTCGCCGATGGATCCCAAGGTGACTTCGCCCACCCCCAAGCAGGACGAGATGGGCATGGACTACGTGCCGGTCTACGAAAGCGAGGTGGCGGCGCAGGCACCGCCGGTCGCCGGCCGGGCCACCATCACCATAGACCCTGACCGCCAGCAGCTCATCGGCCTCACCACCGCCCCGGCGGTGATGGGCAACGTGAACGGCACCGTCACCACCGTGGGCACGGTGGCCGTGGATCAGACCCGCGTGCGCAAGATCAACGTCAAGGTGGATGGCTTCATTGACAAGCTCTTTGTGGACTACCTGGGCATGGCCGTGGCCAAGGGGCAGCCGCTCTTCAGCCTCTACAGTCCGGACTTCGTGAGTTCCCAGCGGGAGTACCTGCTGGCCCTCAAGACGGCTGCGGCGCTCTCGAAGGGGGACTACCAGGCCAGCGGCGATGATCTGGTGCGGGCTGCCCGCGAGCGCCTGCGCCTGTGGGATGTGCCCGACGCGGAGATCGAAAGGCTCGCAAAGACGGGCCAGGTGGAGAAGGACCTGGTGCTGCGCTCGCCGATTTCCGGCGCAGTGACGGCGAAGAACGTGGTCCAGGGCTCCCGCGTGGGCCCGGGCGAGAGCCCTTTCGAGATCACCGACCTCAGCCGGGTATGGGTCCAGGCCGCCCTCTACGAACCGGAACTGTCCAGGATCCATGTGGGATCCCGGGCGGAATTCACCCTCCAGGCCCTGCCCGGCCGGACCTTCGAGGGGCGTGTGGCCTTCCTGGATCCCGTGCTGGATCCCCAGACCCGCACCGTGAATGCCCGCCTGGCGTTCGCCAATCCCCACGGCGACCTCAAACCCGGCATGTTCGGCACCGCGGTCATCCACGGCCGGGACCAGCAGGGGCTGCTGATCCCCCTGGACGCCCTTCTCGATGCCGGGCTGCACAAGGTGGTCTTCGTGTCGCTGGGCGATGGCCATTTCGAGCCCCGGACTGTGACTGTGGGCCGCACCGTCGGCGAACAGGTGGAGATCCTCTCCGGTCTCGAATCCGGCGAGCAGGTCGTCACCCGCGCCAGCTTCCTGGTGGATTCGGAATCCCGCCTCAAGGCTGCCCTGGCCCAGGTGGCCGCCACACCCGCGCGGCCGGTGAAACCATGAGCGGGCAGTCCACCTACGACCCCGACAAGCCGACCTTCCTCCAGAAGGTGATCCGCTTCTCGGCCCACAACCGCTGGCTGGTGCTTGCTTCCGCGGCGCTGCTCCTGGTGCTCGCCGTCTGGAGCATGAAGCGCATCCCCCTGGATGCCATCCCGGATCTGAGCGACACCCAGGTGATCGTCTATTCCCGCTGGGACCAGGCCCCCAACGTCATCGAGGACCAGGTGACGTACCCCATCGTCACCGCGCTGCTCGGTGCGCCGGATGTGAAGGCCATCCGCGCCCAGTCGGACTACGGCTACAGCTACGTCTACGTGATCTTCAAGGACGGCACGGATATCTACTGGGCCCGGAGCCGGGTGTTGGAGTACCTCAGCAAGATCACCAGCAGCCTGCCTCCGGGCGTGAAGACGGAGATCGGGCCGGATGCCACTTCCGTGGGCTGGGTGTACCAGTACGCGCTGGTGGACCGCAGCGGCAAGCACAGCCAGGACCAGCTCCGGAGCTACCAGGACTGGTACCTGCGCTACGCCCTCCAGAGCGTGCCGGGGGTGGCTGAAGTGGCCACCGTGGGAGGGCAGGTCCGGCAGTTCCAGGTCAGCGTGGATCCGAACAAGCTGGCCGCCTACAAGATCCCGATCAGCGCCGTCATCCAGGCGGTGAAGGATTCCAACCAGGAAGTGGGCGGGCGGCTCATCGAATACGCCGGTCACGAGAACATGGTGCGCGGGCGCGGCTATGTCCACACCCCCCAGGACATCGCAGAGGCTGTGCTGAAGGCCCCGGACGGGACGCCCGTGCGGATCGGCGATGTGGCCACCGTGTCCCTGGGGCCGGACATCCGGCGCGGCCTGACGGATCTGGACGGGCAGGGCGACGCCGTGGTGGGCACGGTGGTGATGCGCCAGGGCGAGAACGCCCTGAATGTCATCAACCGCGTCAAGGTCCGCCTCGCGGAACTGAAGAAGGGGCTCCCGGCCGGTGTGGAGATCGTGCCGGTCTACGATCGGAGCACCCTCATCAATCGCGCCATCTCGACGGTCAAGGACAAGCTCATCGAGGAGATGATCGTCGTCTCCCTCGTCATCCTGATCTTCCTGTGGCACGTGCCCTCGGCCCTGGTGCCCATCGTGACCATCCCCTTTGCTGTGGCCCTGGCCTTCATTCCCCTGCTGGGCATCGGGCAGAACGCCAACCTCATGTCCCTCTCGGGCATCGCCATCTCCATCGGCGTGCTGGTGGACGGCGCCATCGTGGAGGTCGAGAACGCCTACAAGAAGATCGAGCGGTGGATCGAGGCCGGCAAGCCGGGCGATTTCCATACCGTGCGTCTCGGTGCCCTCATGGAAGTGGGCCCCAGCGTCTTCTTCAGCCTGCTGGTGGTGGCGGTGAGCTTCATGCCCATCTTCACCCTGGTGGATCAGGAGGGGCGCCTTTTCAAGCCCCTCGCCTACTCCAAGAACCTGGCCATGGCCATCGCCGCCATCCTGGCCCTGACCCTCGATCCCGCCATGCGCATGCTCTTTGCGCGCATCGAACCCTTCCACTTCCGGCCGAAGTGGCTCGCGAAGCTGGCCACCCACGCGGCGGTCGGCACCTACTATCCGGAGCACAAGCATCCCATCAGCGTGTTCCTCCACCGGATCTACGAGCCGCCCTGCCGGTTCGTGCTCCGCCACGCCAAGGCCACCATCGCCGTGGCGGCGCTCATGGTGCTGGCCACCGTCCCGGTGTTCATGCACCTGGGCAGCGAGTTCATGCCCCCGCTCGACGAGGGGACGATCCTCTACATGCCCACCACCGACCCGGGCATCTCGGAGACCGAGGCCCAGCGCCTCCTCCAGATCCAGGACCGGCTCATTCGCACGGTGCCGGAGGTGGCGCGGGTCTTCGGGAAAGCGGGCCGGGCGGATACAGCCCTGGATCCCGCGCCCTTCTCCATGATGGAAACGGTCATCGAGCTGAAGCCCGAATCGGAATGGCGGAAGCGGCCGCGCTGGTACTCCAGCTGGGCCCCGGACTGGCTCCAGGGCATCCTGCGCCCCATCTGGCGGGACCGGATCACCGAGTCGGACATCGTCAACGACCTCGATCGGGTCGTCCGGCTTCCGGCGGTCTCCAACGCCTGGACCATGCCCATCAAGGCCCGGCTGGACATGCTCAGCACGGGCATCCGCACCCCGGTGGGCCTGAAGATCAACGGTCCCGACCTCACCGTGATCCAGGCCATTGCCGAACAGGCCGCCAGCATCCTCGAGAAGGTGCCGGATACCCGCAGCGCCTTTGCGGAGAAGGTGGCCCAGGGCTATTTCGTGGACTTCGATCTGAAGCGTACCGCCCTGGCGCGCTACGGGCTGAGCGTGGCGGACGCCAACCAGATGGTGATGACCGCCGTGGGCGGCCAGAACCAGTCCACCGTGATTGACGGTCGCGCCCGCTATCCCGTGAACGTGCGCTATGCCAGGGATTTCCGCGAATCACCCGGAGCGCTGGACCGCGTGCTGGTGCCCCTCCCCACGGGCGCCACCATCCCCATCTCGGAAATCGCGGACGTGAAATGGACCCAGGGCCCCGCCATGATTCGCGATGAGAACGGCCAGATGAGTGGCTACGTGCTGGTGGACTTCGACACCTCCAAAGTGGACGTTGGCACCTATGTCGAGCGGGCCAAGGCCGCCATTGACCAGGGCCTGAAGCTGCCCGAAGGCTACAGCCTCGCCTGGAGCGGGCAGTACGAGAACATGCTCCGCGTGAAGGAGCGCCTCAAGCTGGTGCTGCCCATCACGCTGGTGTTGATCTTCGGGCTGCTCTACGCCAACACCAGGTCCGCCTTCAAGGCCGGCATCGTGATGCTCGCGGTGCCCTTCTCGGCCATCGGCGCCTTCTGGCTGCTCTGGATGCTGCACTACAACATGAGCATCGCCGTGTGGGTGGGGCTCATCGCCCTCATGGGCCTGGATGCCGAGACCGGCGTGTTCATGCTGCTCTTCCTGGATCTCAGCCATGAGGAAGCCAAGCAGGAGGGGCGCCTGAACACCCGGGGCGATCTGGTGGAAGCCATCATCCACGGCGCTGTGAAGCGCGTGCGTCCCAAGGCCATGACCGTCTGCGCAGCCTTCATGGGGCTCCTCCCCATCATGTGGAGCGTTGGTACCGGCGCGGATTTGATGAAGCGCGTCGCCGCGCCGATGGTGGGCGGCCTCGCCACCAGCTTCATCCTCGAACTGCTCGTCTATCCCGCCATCTACTACCTGTGGAAACGCAAGGAAGTGGTGGAAGGCCCCGTGACG
The DNA here is from genome assembly GCA_021812805.1 of Acidobacteriota bacterium. Taxonomy (GTDB): domain Bacteria; phylum Acidobacteriota; class Holophagae; order Holophagales; family Holophagaceae; genus Geothrix. Next base: position 26,697 of record JAKAMQ010000003.1, on the reverse strand, counting down.
TTTGATCCTGCCGGCGCCGGTTCGGCCTGACTTGAGGCGGATGCCTCTATCCAAAGGTGATTGCATGTTTCCCTTGATGCTTTCTCTGCCAGTCGCAGCCGCGATGCTGCCCGCAGAGGCTCCTCCCGAATTCCCGGTCTGCCCCGTCTCGGGTGCGCCCTACAAACCGGGGACGGGCATTTTCCTGACCGTCCGAGGTCATCGCTACTGGGTGTGCCACTCCACCCATGCGGAAGCCCTGGCCAAGACCCCAGAGCGCTACCTGGATGCCCGAGGGGTTCCCCTGCTGCTGCTGAAATCGAAGGGGGCCAAGGCCCTGGACATGGGGGCCTCATGCAAGGGCCACATGACTCAAGGAAAGGAACGCCCATGATGGGGACCGCCGCAGGCATCCTTTTCATGGCGCTGATGATGTTCTTTTTCCATGGCTGGCATCACCATCATGGGCCGGCCGCCCCTCCACCTAAGCCTCAGCAGCACTGCGCGCCGAGCGTCCCGCAGGGGCCTTCGCCTGCAGCCCAAGGGGATTCCGATTCAAGCAAGAAAGGCCGGAGCGTTTCCGGCGAGGGGATGAACGGCCATTTCTGAGCCGCTCCATCCAAATTCCCAACCCACTTCTCGATTGGAGAAATCATGTTCGCAACGTTGTTCACCCTGGCCATGATGGCTGCCCCCTACGGGCACCAGGCATCCGCCCAAAATACCAAGTGCCCCGTCCTGGGAACGGCCGTCACGGGCAAGAGCCAAGTCGTGACCGTCCATGGCCATGCCTATCGGGTCTGCTGTTCCGACTGCGCGGGGAAACTTGAGAAGCATCCAGGTGCCTACCTCAAGAAGGATGGAACTCCCAAAAATGCCGGCAAGCCCGTCCAGAAGGGGTCCATGGCCTCCATGCCTGGAATGCGCCCCTGACAGCAGGGGGCCTGGCTTGTTGATGTCCCTGCCTGGCGCTCTTGAATGGAGTGGATTTGCCGGGATCGAGATTTCCTGGGGATTCGACGGAGTGGCCGCAGTTCCTTGGTCGTTGCGTGAGCGGGAATCCTCCCCGCTCGCGCAACGGGGAAGGATCGTTTGGACGTGCCGCAGGTGGCTGGGCAGCTCCTCGTCCTCCGAGGTGTTTCTTCGTTTCGGTGGACGGGCCTCGGTGCGGTCGTGGCGCGAGAAGAGACCGAGCAGTTCACGGGAGATGCGGATGGCTCGGCTCAGTGGCCGGAGGCATGTCGTCATCAGGTGGTGCCTTGGCGACGATGGCGCGGTACTGCGCGGGGGTCATATCCGGCAACCTCTGGAGGAAAGCCACCATGCTCCATATGGTCGGGTCATCATGACTTGATCCCCATGCGGGCATTCCGGTCATTTTCAGGCCGTGTTTAATGATCCAGAAAGCCTCTCTTGGGTCCAACCGGGTTCGAGAAAGGTTCTGTGGGCGCGGGTAAAGCCCTGGCCGGATTTCCGAGTCGCCCATTCCAGGTGCCAGGTGACAGTTCGTGCACATCGCAGCGTACTGGCCCGCACCCTTGAGCACGAGTTGAGGGTCGTTGAGATCCGGAACGGGAATGGCGCGGGAACGCACTGAGACGGACCGCTCGCGAGCCAGGTTCATGATGGCCAGCACCGGCCTCGAATGAGGCACGTCGGCAGCTACGTTGAATCCACCCGAGTAGATGAATGTCATTCCAGCCAGAACCATGAGGCAGAAGACAGCGACGACTGCGATGCCAACAATGGCCGATCGATGTCGCATCCTAGCCTCCTGGATCAGTATAAAGCGCCAGCAAATGAGATTCAATATCATCGGTTCGAGACTCGATGTACCCCGTTCCATGACAGCGGGATCCCCGCGGTTCCACTAGCATGCTGACCAGGAGGTACCATGCTCGCTCCCTTTCTCGCATTGGCAGTGCTGGCCGCGCCCGCTCCGGCCAAGACCAAGCCCGCCACCAACCTCAAGGATCCGGTCTGCGGGATGGCCGTTCCGGCCAAGGCCCCAACCGTCGTGGTGCGCGGGCGGGCGTACCGCGTGTGCGGCAAGGCATGTGGCGAAAGCCTTCAGAAGCATCCCGAGAAGTACCTCGAGAAGGACGGCACACCCAGGAACGCCAAAAAGTAGGGGACAGCCCTCGTCAGGGCACCGCGGTCAGTACCGGCGGCGGGAGGCCGAGGGTCTGCATCAGGTCCGCCAGGGCCCTGACGACGGGATGTTCCGGATCCCCAGGCGCCTCCACGATGAGGGTATTCGACCCAGGCCCGGGCCCCTGGGCTTCCACTTCGTAACGGACGCCCTCTGCTTCCGAAGGCTCATGGCTGCTCGTGAGGTCCGCCAGGGTTTCCAGCTGGATCGCAAGGAGGTGCCGGACACCGGCCTCCAGCCGGGCCGCATCCACCTGGCCCAGCATCTCGTCAGCCCCCGTGGGGCCGGCCATCTTCCGGATGGTGATGATCATGCCCACCCCCCTCGGGCGGCCTGGCGCCTGCCCTTGGCCGTCCCGATCCTGAAGCCGGCCAGAATGTGAGGCTGGGCCGGTGGCATGTCAATCGCCCGGGACTCCATCCGGCGCGGGGCCGGTGCCTGGATTCCCTGGTCAGACGTGGTGTCCCGGCTCGGCCGGGACACCACGTGGGGGTGCGCGAGGGGGGACATCGTGAGCCGTAGGTGAGCAGGCGGTCCCCCTCGTAGATGTCAGGGCTCTGGGCAGGCCGCCAGCACGTCCAGCCAGGCTTTGAGCACGAAGGCCGTAGCGCCCCACAGCGGAGCCTGCGGCAGCTCCAGTCTCGGCACCTCCAGGGGGATGCCGTAGCGTTCCAGCCGCTCCACGGTCCAGGGGGCGTCCATCAACGGGGCCAGGGGCAGCATCAGGATCTGCTCCAGCTCGCGGTCCAGGTGGAAGGCGGGCCGGGGCGCCTCCCAGCGGAAGAAGACGGGGGTGAACCGGATGCGGTCCTTCGCCACGCCGTCCGGGAAGCACCCCAGCTCCCAGAGGCCTTCCGCCACGCCCGTCTCCTCGGCCACTTCGCGCCGGGCGGTGGCGGGCAGATCCCGGTCCCGGGGCTCGGCCATGCCACCCGGGAAGGCCAGCTCCCCGGCGTGGCGCGGGGCGCCGAAACCGCGCTGCACCAGCACCAGCTTGCGGGCGCCGAGGGCGTCTCCCCAGAGGATCACGCCCACGGCGGCCCGGCGGGAGTCCTGGGGGGTTCGCGGACTGAGCTGATGGGCGCGCGGCCCGCGCTGGGGTGCGCGCAGGCTCGCCTCGACGCGCCTCCAGGACACGGGGGGCGCGTCCTCCGGGGGGCGCCAGGGGGCCGCTGTCATGGGGTTCACCGCATTTTCCCGAAGACCGACCCCCGCACGCGCTCCACGGTGTAGACGCCGCGGATGCGCCGGAGGCTGGCCATCAACTCCACCAGATGGGTCCGGTCTCTCACCCGCAGGGCGATGTGGAAGAGTCCCGCGCCCTCTTCCGTGGCGGACCCATGGAACCGCTGGACGTTGATCCCCACGCGCTGGATGCCCTCGGAAATGGCGGCCACCATGCCCGGCCGATCCTCGGTGGTGAGGGCGATTTCCGTGTCGTAGAGTTCGAGCCCATGCTTGCCCCAGGCCACGTTGACGCGCCGCTCGGGATGCAGGGTGGCGGTGTTGAGCTGGGGGCAGTCGGCGCGGTGGATGGCCGTGCCCCGGGTGCGGGTGACGTAGCCCACCACTTCGTCGCCCCAGATGGGCTTGCAGCAGGCGGCCAGGGTGTAGAGGATGCCTGTGGTATCACCCACCACCACCGCATCCAAAAGGTTGCTGGCCTCCTCCCGCGGTCTGGCGCGCTCGGGTTCGGGGACGAGGGGCTCGATGAGCTTGTGGACGGTGAGGCGGCCGAATCCCAGGGCCACGTAGGCGGCTTCCCAATCCGCGAGCTTCAGCTCCACCAGGCGGGCGTCGAGCTTGGCCTGGGTCTCGGGATCGTCCAGGCGCACCCCCATGGCGCGGGATTCCCGCTCCAGGCGCTCCTTGCCGTGGGTGAGGGCGTAGGCGCGCTCCTCGTCGCGGATGTAGGCCTGGATGCGGCTCTTGGCGCTTGCGGACTTGACGAAGCCCAGCCAATCCCGGCTGGGCTTGTGATCAGGCCGGGTGAGGATCTCCACGCGATCGCCGTTCTGGAGGGTGTGCTTGAGGGGCACGATGCGGCCGTTCACCTTGGCGCCGACGCAGTGGTGGCCTACCTGGGTGTGGATGGCATAGGCGAAATCCACCGGCGTGCTGCCCTCCACGAGGCTGCGGAGGTCGCCCTTGGGCGTGAATACCTGGATGCGGCCGAAGGTCAGCTCGCCGCGGAGGTTGGCGACCAGGTCGCGGCTGTCCTGGGCGTCCTGGTGCAGCTCCACCATGCGGCGCAGGAAGGCCACCTGGTTGATCTCCGAGCGGTTGGCGATGCGGCCATCCTTGTAGGTCCAGTGGCTGGCGATGCCTTCCTCGGCGTGCTGGTGCATCTCCGGGGTGCGGATCTGCACCTCGAAGATGTCGCCCGACTTCATCAGTACCGACGTGTGGATGCTCTGGTAGCCGTTCTCCTTGGGCAGGCTGATGTAGTCCTTGAACTTGCCGGGAACGGGCTTGTACAGCGCGTGGATCAGGCCCAGCGCCGTGTAGCAGCTCGCGCGGTCGGGACAGATGATCCGGTAGGCCAGCCAGTCGTGGATGTCCTCGAAGCCTTTGGCCTGGGCGCCCATCTTCTTCCAGATGCCGTAGAGGTGCTTCACGCGGCCGTACACCTGGGCGGCGATGCCCTGCTGGCGCAGGATGGCCTCCATGGCGCCCTGGATCTCCTGGATGGTCTCGGCGATCTTCGCGCGCTTGCCTTCCACCGCGCCCTTCAGTTCCGCATAGCGCTCCGGCTCCAGCTGGCGGAACGCGAGATCCTCCAGTTCCAGCCGCACCGCGCCCATGCCCAGGCGGTTGGCCAGGGGCGCGAACAGTTCCAGCGTCTCCCGAGAAATGCGCCGGCGCTTCTCCTCGTCCATGACGTCGAGGGTCTTCATGTTGTGCAGGCGATCGGCCAGTTTCACCAGCAGCACCCGCACGTCCTTGCCCATGGCCACGAGCAGCTTGCGGACGTTCTCGGCATTGAGCAGGTGCTTGTCCGTGAAGGCCAGCTTGCTCATCTTCGTCAGACCGTCCACGATCTCGGCGATCTCCTCCCCGAACTGCGCCCGCACCTGGGGCAGTGTCATCAGGGTGTCCTCCACCACATCGTGGAGCATCCCGCAGGCCACGCTCACCGCGTCCAGCCGCCACTCCGCCAGGCTCTGGGCCACGAACAGGGGATGGAAGAAGTAGGGCTCGCCGCTCTTGCGCACCTGGGTCCGGTGCATCTCCCGACCCACGGAGAAGGCCCGCAGGAGGAGGGCCACATCCCCCTCCGGATGGTGGGTCAGGAAGGCCGTCCGCACGCGGGTGAAGGCCCCATCCAGGGTGAGGCAACTGTCGCCCTCGCAGGCTGAGCCTTCCCCCTCTCGGAGGGTGGGCTCCGGGGACGTCCCTAGGTCAGCCATGGAGGGAGTGTGGCGCAGCCGGGCAGCCCACGCCAGGGTGGATTTTCGGAAGTGCGGGAAACAGTATGATTCCTCCGGGATGCCTCCTTGCCGCAGACTGAAGGCATGCCTCGTCGCGCTGCCTCCGATGATCTGGACCGCTTCAAGGGCTGGACCCGCCCCGGTCCGGTGCCGCCTGGAGGGCCTTCGCCCGAGGCGGACGAGACGCTGGATGGCCTCTGTGGCCGCTGGCGGATCTTCCAGAAGGCCAAGGGCCACCGCTTCAGCGTGGATGACCTCCTGGCCGCCTGGTACGGCACCACCTGGTGCCCCCGGCCGGAGCGCATCGCCGACCTGGGCTCGGGCATCGGCAGCGTGGGGCTGCTGGCCGCCTGGCGCTGCCCCGGCGCCACCCTCCACACCGTCGAGGTCCAGGCCCAGAGCGCCGCCCTGGCCCGCAAGAGCGCGGCCTACAACGGCCTGGGCGAGCGCTACATCATCCACGAGGGCGATCTCCGGGATCCTGCCGTGCTGGCTGGGGAGGCCCCCTTCGATCTGGTGCTCGGCACGCCGCCCTACTGGCCCGAGGGCAGCCGCGTGCCCGCGGCGCATCCCCAGGCCGTGCCCGCCCGCCTGGAAGTGCGCGGGACCATCGCCGACTACGCCCACGCCGCGGCTCGCATCCTGGCTCCTGGCGGCCTCTTCGCCTGTGTCTTCCCCAACGACCAGCGGGATCGCGCCCTCGCCGCCCTGCGGGAGGCTGACCTGCTGTGCCTCCACCGCCGCGAGGTGATCTTCAAGGAAGGCGAGCCCTACGGCCTCGATCTCTTCGCCGCCACCCGCCGCCAGGACCTTCCCGAGACGTTCGAAACCCGCGCCGAATGCCCCGAAGTCGAACTCCCCATCCTCATCCGCCGCGCCGATGGCAGCGTGGCCCCCAGCATCGCCCGCATCCGCCTCGCCGTGGGATTTCCGCCCGGAGTCTGAGGCGCAAAATACGCGATATTAACAATAATTAACATTTTTTAACAACAATTAACCTCGGACTCCCAAAACGGATTGCTAGGGTATCGCCTGTCTATCCCAGGATGCCCATGCGCCGGACCCTTTCTCTGCTGATCTCTCTCTGTGCCGGATTCAGCCCGGCCCCCCTGGTGGCGCAGAGCTACCAGACCGCGTTTGCGGCCGTGAAGTTCGACCGGGCCGTGGGCCCCGCCACCGTCAATGGCGGCGTCGAGGTCGAGGCAGCCACTGGAGCCGCCAGCATCACGCTCCCGATCGGCCCCGGGATTGGCCAGAGGGGGCTTCATTTCGCACCCACCCTCTCCATGCGGATCGCGCCTCAGCTCCGCATCAGCACGACCGAGGAGTACCACACCGTCGGATCCGACTTCAGCGAGCACCAGTACACACTCCCGGAAACCGTGGATACCCTCTACCACGCAGGCTTCGGCTCCGCCTCCTTCTCGCCGGGCACCCTCGACCTCGGAACCATGGTAAGCACCGTGGACCGGAACAGGACTTCCTACAGCTTTCCCGGGGGTGGCGGCCGGGTTCTGGGATCGCTCCCCGCAGGGATGACCGCAGATGCCGCCCAGGCCCTGCTTTCACGTTTCGGCTTCGCGCCCAGCGACACCATCAGCCGCGTGCCCTGGGCGGGGACTGGTTCACCCGTAGTTCCATTTCTCCAGATGGGTTCCGACGGGAGTCTGGTGCTCGGGCTCCGGATGGCAGGTCCAAGCGGGACGGTGACCGACGAAGTGGCGGACACCAACCAGATTCTGCCGGATCCTCCCCTGGGCACGCCGATGTGGAATTTCCCCCGGCGGATGGTGGTCATTCACGGGGACGTCGCCTACGAATACCACTATGTGGATCACACTTACATGACCCGGCACATTCCCTATCTGGCGACTGGCGATAAAACCCAGCTCTACCGGGCCCACTACGTGCTGATGAGCATTCGCAACCGGTTCGGGGAGTCTATCGCGTTCAGCTACGAGGCCGATGGCATCGGCTACACGGCGACCTGGAGTACCCATCCATCCGTGAAAATCCGGGTGGCTGCCACTGGGACTGTGCCGGTGATGTCAGCCCAGGCCCGCCTTCTCGACAGCCGGTTCATCCTCTCCTCCGCCACTCGAATCCGGATCACCTACGAGGGGATCTCCCAGCCGGTATCGCCCTACCACATTGATCTGGCAGATCCTCTCACGGGAGGTCCCCTGGCGCTGCCCGCGGACAAGGGCCCGGGAACCCCCGAAGCCAATGCTCCCCATGGTCAGCGGGACTACGACATGTCGTCATGGGGTGCCGCAGTCCAGTCCTGCCAACCCGTGGAAGTGGTCGAGGAGGACTCCAACCAGCGGGTGGGGTTCACCTACGCGGCCGGCCCTCCGACCACCTGGGGGGGGTGGTCGGTGACGCCCGTGGTGCTGGCCCAGGTGGCCTTCCCCACGCGGACGGTGGCTTTGACCTGGGAACCCTACCGGTTCCGCCTGAACTACAGCCCGGAGGCATGGGGTGGGGTGGTGATGAGCAGTTCCTCCACGCGCCCGGCCTATGCCTATGGGGTGGTCCAGATTGATGACTCCGATGGAACCCAGGTCCGGCGGACCCGCCACGACCGTGTGGTTCCCACTTCGAACTGGACCGATGCCCCCATCGGCCAATCCCCCGCTCCCCAGTGGGTGGACCGGAGCTTCTACGACGCCATCACCTTCCCGGACGGCTCCGTCACCCTTCATCAGTTCGTACCCCCGCCCGCGAACGGTGCGACCTCGGGGGCCGAGAGTGTCCAGAACCTCGCCTTCATCAAAGCCCTGGAATACGAAGTGCGGTCCTATGTTCCGGGCGTGGACTGGAAGGCTGATCTCACCGTGGGCGATCCCGCCAGCAGCTCCGCCTATCGGTGGGTTGTGGAGGACCGCTTCGATTTCCGCACGGTGGGGGCGCCTACCGGGAGCCTATTCCAGCAAGCGGTTCCCTACCCCACCCGTGTGCGCACCTGGGACAAAGAGAGCCAGGCGTGGACCGAAGAGGAGCGCACGGACTGGGACCCCGATACTTATGGGTGGCGGACGGTCCATCGCCTCTGGTCCATCCAGGCACCGGCTCCCATGGTCCCGGATTACCCAAGCCTGGCCTTGCAGTCTGTCTCGTACCAGCCTCCCTCACCGACGCAAGGACTCTATCGGAGGACGGATCGGACCTTCGATACCCAGGTCCAGGAATGGTTCATCGCCCGGTCGAAGACTGAGCGCACTACGACCTTCACCGATACGACCATTCCTGGCAGCCCGGCCCCCGGGCTACCAGATCGCCAGCCCGAGGTGGCAAAGACCTACAACCCCACGATCAACCGGGTGGAATCCGTGACCGTCACGGGAGCCGACGGTCAGGCCGTGTCCACCATCTTCACCTTTCTGGGTTCGTCTGGGCTCCAGGCGGGCCAGGTTCTGAGCGCGTACCTGCAATCGCCGGGAAGGCCGCTCAGCGGTCAATTTGGCGTGAGCGCCTACGGATACGATGCGAACGGGTATCTGGCTTCCATCGGCCAGCAGCCGAACGCGAGTACGCTGCTGGCCGTTTCGCAGACCCAGGACGAACTGGGGCGCCCCCTCACTCAGGTGGATATGAACGGGAAAGTCCAGCGGTTCGACTGGGACAGTTCGGGCCGCCTGGAGCGGATTACTCCGCCGGATGGGGAGGTTCCCACGCTGATCTCCTACGACGACACCACGCATCGAGGGATCACTGTCACACGCGGCGCCCAGGTGTCGGAGTACCGCTACAACGGGTTCGGCGAGCTGGTTCTGGAGCGCAGACGAGGGGCCGACGGCACCTGGTCCCATCGCCTGGTCGGCCGGGATGTCCTGGGAAGGGAAACGGGCCAGACAGTTTGGCTCCCAGAAGGAGCCGGAACTGAACAGGAGTGGGCGAAGCCGAACCTCACCCGGCCTTCCAGCCAGACGCTCACCACGACGAAAACCATTTGCCGGAAATGGGGATTCGACGAGCGTGGCAACGCGGTCTGCCTGGACTTGCAGACGCTCCAGAGCACCACCACTGTTTCCCTGCCGGCTGCCTATCTCGGATCCGCCACGGTCTACGATGGGCGGGGAAGAATCTCACGGATCCTGGATCCCAGCGGGGTGCTCACCACGACCGAGTACTTCGGCCCTGGCCAGCTCCCTCCGAGGGCGCCCACCTATCTGGGGCCGATCCGGAAGGTCACCGTCGGCGGGCGCCAGGTCAGGTGGATCGAGTACGATGCTGCGAGCCGACTGGTCCGGATCACGACACCGGTGACCGCTTTCGCAGGAACCCGATCCAGTGCGACCCCGACCATCCTGAACCTTCAGTCGGTGTACCGATACGACGGAGGTGACCGGGTCCGGGAAGTGCGGCAGGTGGATCAGTCCAACCGCGCCCAGGTTCGCAGTTGGACCTACAACAGCCTCGGCTGGCTCACAGACCTCACGCAACCCGAAAGCGGATGGACTCACTACAGCGATTTCACCGTAGCCGGGAGCCCCATGACCACGAGCTATGCCGGCCGGGTCGTCCATTCCACCCCAGATTGGATCGGGCGCATCTTGAGCGTCAGCGCTGAAGACCGGACCGTGACTCAGGCGTTCGTCTATGACACTGCACCGGGCGGTCTGGGGCGACTGGCTTCAAGCACCGACGGCGGTGTATCCACCCGGTACGCCTATGAGGGCCCTGGAGGCCGTATGAGCAGCCTGAGCACTGAGGTGCCTGTGGCAGGCGTTTCCCAGCCATTCCTCCAGACGTTCAGGTACGACGCGTACGGGAATCGGATCAGCGGAACCACGGGACATGCCGAGTGGACCCAGACCTATCATTCGGCGAGCGGGCTCCCGGACCAGCTCAGTCTCGGGGGGAAATCCGTGGCCAGCACACCCTGGCCCTACTATGACCCGATCAGCTGGGCCCTCGTCTCGGTGGCCTATGGCAACAAGGCCGCGAGCCAATTCATCTACAAACCTGACCAGATTCGCCTCGCCGAGGTGAAGCACATGGATGGCGCCATGGGTATTACAGCCGACTGGGCCTATGAGTACGACGAGGTGGGGGACCTCTTCCGGGAATATGACAAGAAGCGCCCCGATGGCGCAGGCGGGTTCCGCTTCGACCAGTACACCTATGACGAATTGAACCGGCTTGTATCCGCGGTGGTCCAGACCTCTGCCTACGGAGAGCAGCTCCAGCAATTCGACTACGATGCCTTCGGGAACCGGATCTCCAGCAACCTGGTGCGGGTGACCAGCTGGTCAGATATCAAGAGAGCCATTCCTGCGGCGGTCGCGCATTCACCCCTGCTGGACCTGACGGAGCGGCCCATCGCGAATGTCGCCTTTACAGAGGGCAGCGATGCCCTTCTTGGAAACCGGTTGCCAGGATCCACCAGTACTGGCGTTTCGACGGGAGCCGCGTATGATCCCCAGGGGAACTTGACCAGGATCTTTGAAAAACCGGGTGACAGTTCGCGGTTGAACACCCTGGACTACGATGCGCTGGGCCGAGTGATCCGGATCGGGAACACCCGGACTGGGTTGAGCGAGCAGTACCGGTACACCGCCGAAGGGCTTCGGACCGTCGTAGAGGTTTCCCTCGCCGGGACGCTCCAGAAGACCCGGATCAATCTCTACAACGACAACCGTCAGTTGGTCAGCCAATGGGAAGGTGCGCCAACCAAACCTCTGGCCTGGCGGCGGGATGTGGTCTACCTGGGAACCCGGGAAGCGGGGGAATGGGACGCCGCGGGCCTCCACGTGACCCAGTTGGACCATCTGGGTAGCCCCCGGATCGTGACGGGCCCCCTCGGGGCCGTGGAGTCCACCCAGAAGTACCTTCCCTTCGGGGAACTGATCGAACAGACGGGAACTTACATCACGGCCAAGGGCTTCACCAACCACGAGCAGACCGAGGCCAGTGGCATGATCTACATGCAGGCCCGCTTCTACCTCCCTTGGTACGGGCGCTTCACCGCCCCCGACCCCGCCCGAGACCAGCACTTCGAAGACACCCAAAGCTGGAATATCTATAGTTACGTTCGGAATAACCCGGTGATGGGCGTAGACCCCACCGGAATGAACGATCAAGACAGTCGAATTTCTGCCCCCAACCGACGCAACGGCGCTGATCAAAACGAAACTGCCGTGAGAGAAACGCTCAATGAAGAATCAAGAAAGCCCGGCGAAAAGGATCGGGAACAGGTGCAAACAGCAGATTTGACCTTAAAAAGCGCATTGGGCGGAATTCCGACCATCACCTACTCGAGTGATGTAACTGGTAAACTTAATGGACAATTGTATGCTGCTGTCAATTATGCGATGGTTGCAAATGGAATTGATACCATAAATATTAGTGCAATCAGCAATGGAGATACGCATGCACCACACGGGGGTCATTACGATAGCCCCATCACTTCAGCAGTTGATATTAATATAATTAATGGACAACATGTAGGCGCTAACGATCCATACATGAAAAAATTTTATGAAATCATGGTTGCGTTCTTGAATAAGACGGGTAGTGCAAAAGCTGCATATGGACCTGATTCAGTAATGGATGCCAAGGGTCGAAACCGTAAACTCACAGCAATATCACATAGTGAACTAGTCCAAAACAAAAAATCTAAACATTATGGAAAAAGCAGGGCTGCTGTCCTATTGGACCAGCACTCAACCCATTTCCATTTTTCAGTTCAGGACCAAAGTACTTTTGCGCGTCCAGTGAAAGTTGTTTGGCAATGATTATGGAGAGGATGATGAGCCGATTCATTTTAATTCTTGTTATTTTAGCATCTGGACTCTCCGCACAGGTGATGAACACTGTGCCAAGTCAAATATCCACCTATCCAGTTCAATTTGGTTATATGATACGCGGAAAAATAGTAGACGGTGTTGATCGCAAGGAAGTGTTACATTTTATTGAATTAAAAAATGATAAATATTGGTTGTGGGAGACGAATAAATATTATATTAAAATCAATATGCAAAAACTTTTTGAAAATATCCCTAACTACTTCTCAGAACCATGGTATAATATCAAAATATTTGCAACCCTTGAATCAGGAACTCATAAGATAGATGTACCAGTCCTGGTGGATGAAGAAAAGAGAAAAACAGATATGATTGGAAGGAAGCAGTTTATTTATTTTATTATCGATGGCTTAAGTTTAAAAAAGAAATTCAGAAATTTAATTTCAGAGCGTAAGTATTGGAATCTAAAATTGACTATATCTTTAAGAGACCATGAGGTGTATAGCTGCTTGAAAAAAATTGAAGCCGACTGGTCAATCCACGAATGATCAACATTGGCGTAAACAAATCAGAAGAAGTTGGATGGGCTGTCAAATATTGTTGAAAATGAAACCTCTAGTTTGAAGCCAGATCCCAAAGCGAAATCCGGAAGCCCCAGAAGTGCGGAAGATTTAGCTGCAGGCAGATTGGCAGTCGCCGAAATTGCGCACCGGGTTACGGAAAGCGGGTACCCACGTCGGGTTGCGCCGGATGTCTTAAAAAAGTCTGAATCCGCTGCAATAAAAAGAGGAGACCAGAGTGCTTTAGATGCTCATAGTTTATCGAGGTCTGCTGCGGCACTTGCTTTAGGCGGATCAAACACAACAAATGGTGCAACTCAATATAGAACTAGAGTTGGAACCAATATCAGAACTCCGGTAGGTAAAAGAAAAGGGTACAAAGGATCCAAAGTGACCATGAGTTTTTGAACCTTTATTGAAGGTCGCCATAAAGTCGTGATTGTGGTTGGGCAATAGGAGATATTATGTCTAACACTTATAAAATATTTTTTATAATTGCATTTTGTATTTGTAATCTTTTTGGAGGGAACAAACGGCAGATTTCAGCCAAGGGAAAACATGCCATATTGCTTGCGGTATCGGATGAAATTTATGATTATGGATATTACAATGATTACTATCAATTCGGAGAGAATGCAGGAACGCCTGAACATTGGATTTTAAAAATTAATATTTATATAAAACCCAATTATAACCTTACTGATAATTTTGGAGAAATTGTATACAAATTTATGCCATTCGAACAAATTTATAGATTATTTGAGATTGAGCCAGATGGTAAAGTTCTTCTTAATGGCGATCCAGACAATCACTTTCCAATTACTCAACCAAGTCACTTGACAGTATATATGAATGAACTTGATGTTTGTCGTATGGAGAAAACTTGGTTGAGTACGGCACTATTCATTGATACAAAACCAAGCATTGAAATGTTGAAAGCTGCTGCAAAAAGACAAAAAAATAAAACTGGATTTTCAAATTATGAATATAAAATATCAAATTAATATTAGAAGGCGCAAACAGGAATAGGTACTGCTATTGGCAATGCTTGGTACGCATTATTGAGTTTATTTTCATAGCACAATCGTCCATCAAGCGGTGGTAATGGCTATATTTTCCCGACGCACAAGCGATCAGTGAGTGGTTATAAGGGGCATGGGAGGCAGTTTGGGGCTAGGCGTGGGGACAGAAAGCATGCTGCTGTTGATAATCTGGCACCAGTTGGAACTCCAGTACTTGCCATGCGTGATGGAATTGTGACGAGGATGCCAACATTATTTTATTGCGGAACATATGCAATGGAAATTACATTTGATAATGGATTTGTCGCAAGATATGGCGAAATATCCAACCGCGTCCCTAATGGTATATCACTTGGAGCGCATGTGGCCGCTGGAAATGAAATTGGATATATTATGAAAAATAATCATAATGGGCTTAGCATGTTACATCTCGAATTGTACAGCGGAACCTTATCAGGACCGTTGACAGTAAAGAGTAGAGGCGGATTTCAACGGCGTTCCGATTTGATTGACCCGACACCGATCCTAGATCATGCAATGGTTCAATAATCATGGGAGTTGATATGTATAGAAAAATATCATATCTTATCTGTATAATGACTATTACTTCAGTTCATGCAGAAATTCCAGAACAACTTAAAATGACTTGGAGGCAATTTCAAGAATGTGTAAAAAAAAATGATATCGAAGGCGTGTTAAAATTGACACATTTTCCTATTAGATCCAATGAATTTGGTGGCAATATAAAAAATTCGACTGAATTTAAAAAAAAATATTCAGAAATTTTTACGCCCTACGTAATAAAAAGAATATTGACTTTCAGGCCGGAAAAGATTGGAACTTATAGGGGATATGTTGTCGATTGCACCGATCCTGATGGCTATGCTATTTTTTTGGGATTCGAGAAAAGGAATGAAAATTATTATTTTTCATATATTGATAACGCCAATGAGTAATTGTTTGCTGCTGAAATAGTCAAAGGCCTGAATTCCCCCATGTTCTTCAGGACCTCGGGAAATCCAGTACGCAAGCAAATCGAGGCAAAAGGGACTCCCTGGACCCTGCAGATGCAGACCGCTGCCGCCTCGTTTCTACGCTTTGGGAGCTGACCCGCCGATACTCCTTCCGAGGTCGGATATGGATCGAGGGAGTTTCATCGGGGTGCTGTTGGGCTTTCTGCTGCTGGGGGTGGCCATCGGCTTCGGGCCGAACCCGCGGATTTTCTTCAATCCGCCCAGCACGATGGTGGTCATTGGCGGGGTGATCGCGGCCACGCTGATCCGGTTTCCGCTGGATCATGTGCGCTACGCCTTCTCCATCGCCTCGCGGGCCTTCTCCACGCGGACGCCGGATTCCCAGGAGGTGATCGCCGAGATCGTGGGGCTGTCCCAGCGGGCGCGCCGCGAGGGGCTGATCAACCTGGAGAAGTACCTGGATGTGGAAGGGTTCCTGGCGAAGGGGCTGCGGATGGTGGTGGACCGGGCGGGCCGGGATCACATCCGCGAGGTGCTGGGGCAGGAGTTGCGGGCCACCCAGGAACGCCACCACCAGGGCCAGGAGATCTTCCGCTTCATCGCGCTCGCCGCCCCCTCCTTCGGCATGGTGGGCACGCTGATCGGCATGGTGCAGCTCTTCGCCAGCATCAAGGATCCCGCCAACATCGGCGGGGCCATGGCGCTCTCGCTGCTCTCAACCCTCTACGGCGCGGTCATCGCCTACCTGCTGGCCATCCCCATCGCCGGGAAGCTGGAGGTGCGCAGCCGGGAGGAGATGCAGCTCAAGCAGATCATGATGGAAGGCGTGCTGGGCATTGAGGCGGAAGTGAACCCTTCGGTGCTGGAAACTCAGCTCAAGGCCTTCCTCGCGCCGCGGGAACGCGACCGCGGGCGGGGCTGAGATGGCCAACCAGGCCCCCATCCGGTTCGCCCGCCGGAAAGCGGATCTGGAATCGCTCTGGCTGATCACCTTCGCGGATCTGATGGTCCAGCTCATGGCCTTCTTCGCGCTGCTGTATTCCTTTTCGGCCCACGACACCGCCAAGCTCCAGCAGGCGGTCCAGTCCATCCAGAAGGCCCTCGGCGTGAAGCCGACGGCGGATGGCATCCTGCCGGGCTCCCGGGGCGTGGCTCCGGCCAAGGCGGCGGACCTGGAGAAGCTGCTCAACGACCTCCAGACCGAATCCGGGCGCCAGGTGGGCGCGGAGCTGCGCGTGGTGAGCTTCCACGGGGCCCTGATCTTCAACGAGGGCAGTTCCGCGCTGACGCCGGGCAGCGATGTGCTGCTCGTGCGGATCTCCCAGCTCATCCAGCGCTATCCGGGCTTCACGGTGGTGTGCGAAGGCCACGCGGCGCCCGGCGAGAAGGGCCCCGGTGGGGATGCCCTGGCCCTGAGCGCCGAGCGGGCCGAGACGGTCTGGCGCTACCTGCGCGATCTGGGCGTGGATCCCGCGCACCTGGCCGTGGAAGCCCGGGGCGACACGCAGATCGAGGGCGATCCCACCACGCCCGAGGGCCGCGCCCTCCAGCGCAAGGTGGTCTTCCGGTTCCAGCGGATGGCCACGCGCTAGGGGCTTTAGCCTTTGGCTTCCAGATCCAGATCGAAGAGCACCTGGGCGGCCTCGGCGCGTTCCAGGCGGCGGGCGGGATCCTTCTCCTCCTTGAGGGCTTCCGTCGGCCGGCGCAGCAGGGAGCGCACCATGGACTGGGCCATGAGGCGGATCTTCTCGCGGTCCGCGGGGCTCAGGTTGTTCAGCTTTTCGAGGGACCGGTCGAATTCCGCCTCGCGGATGGATTCGAATTTCCGCCGCAGGGCCGCGATGGTGGGCACCACGGCCAGGGAACCGAACCAGGCCAGGAAATCCTCCAGTTCCTCTTCGAGAATCGCCATGGCGGGCACCACTTCCCGCTGGCGCTCCTGCCGGTTCCGCTCGGCAATCTCCTGGAGGTCATCTACGGCATAGAGAAAGGCGTTGTCCAGGTCAGCCACCTGGGGATCCACGTTCCGGGGAATGCCGAGGTCCAGGAAGAAGAGGGGCTGGCCCCGGCGCTGGGAGACGGCCTTGCGCACATCCTCCCGGGTGATGACGGGCTCCGTGGCGGACGTGGCGCTCACCACCACATCGGCCTTGGGGATCCGCCCGGCCAGCTCCTCCCAGGGGTAGGCCTGCCCGCCGCGCTTGCAGAGGGCCTCCGCTTTCTCGAAGGTGCGGTTCACCACTTCGATGTGCTTGGCGCCCCGGGCCACGAGCAGGTCGTAGAAGATGGAGCTGGTCTCCCCGGCG
The DNA here is from genome assembly GCA_021812805.1 of Acidobacteriota bacterium. Taxonomy (GTDB): domain Bacteria; phylum Acidobacteriota; class Holophagae; order Holophagales; family Holophagaceae; genus Geothrix. Next base: position 9,524 of record JAKAMQ010000003.1, on the reverse strand, counting down.
CCCAGGATGAGGAAGCGGCGCGGCGCCAGGTCTTCGTAGATCTTCTGGGCCAGCTCGATGGCCACGCCGGGGATGGAGATGGGCCGGGAGTTGAGGCCGGTCTCGTTGCGGACGCGCTTGCCGGCTTCCAGCGCCTTCTGGAAGAGCCGGTTGAGCACGGCGCGGGTGAGACCGGCATTCGAGGCGAAGCGGAACGCCTCGCGTACCTGGCCGAGGATCTGGTGCTCACCGAGGGCCAGGGATTCCAGCCCGGCGGCCACGCGGAACAGGTGGCGCACCGCATCGGCGCCCGAGTGCTGGAAGCCTGCGGCCTGCACGTCGGGAAGGGGGACGCCGTGGAAGTCGGCCACGAAACGGGTGAGGGCCACCAGGGGATCGCCTTCCAGGTCGGCGGTGCCCCGCAGGCCGTAGACCTCGGTCCGGTTGCAGGTGGAGACGATGACGCCCTCGGCCAGCAGGCCCTCCTGGCGGAGGCGCTGGATCGCCTCCTCGATCCGTTCGGGGGTGAACGCGAGCCGTTCCCGCAGCTCCACCGGAGTCTGCCGGAAATCCCAGCCCACCAGAAGCAGCGGTGATTCGTCAGGATGGCTCAACGGAACACGTGCTCCTGCGTGATGAAAAGGTTCACGATGGTGTACGAGAACAGCAGCAGGAAGTAGCCGCCGATGGACAGCCAGGCGATCCGCTTGCCGCTCCAGTTCAGCAGGCGCCCCGCCAGCAGGCAGAACACATAGACCGCGATCAGCAGCAGGGTGATGGCCACCTTGGGATCCCAGAAGGTGCCCCAGTTCTGTTTCGCGCGGATGAAGCCGAGGGTGGTCGCCACGGTGATGGAGACCACGCCGATGCCGATGGAGGTGTGGTGCATGCGGGAGAGCACATCCAGGGCTGGCATGCGCGAAAAGAGCAGCCCCAGCTTCCGCTTGTGGATCTGGTGGATCTGGATCAGGTAGAGCTGGGCCAGCACGAAGGCAAGGGTGAAGGCCGCATAGCCGAGGATGGCCAGGGTGACGTGGAACGCGAACTCCGAGCCGGTGAGGCGCGGATCCGGCGGCAGCGGGTGGGCGGGCTGGGTGGCCAGGGAGACGGCCAGGAACAGGATGGCCACGGGAATCAGGAAGGGCCCGGTCGAGCTTTCCCGGTGCCGGATGCGCAGGATGCCGTAGGAGCCGGCCACCATCCAGGCGAAGAGGGACATGGAGGCCGACCAGTCCCGGTAGGGCACCGTGTGGGTGATCCGGCCGCCGATTTCGAGGGCCCCGAAGTGCACCAGGAAGCCGAGGGAGAGGAGGATCTTGGCGATGAGGCCGAAGGCCGCCTTCTCGTGCCGGAGATGGGCGATGGAGTAGGCTTCCGCTCCCAGGTAGAGGAGCAGCGCCAGGCCGCTGAGGAGGAAGGTCGTCGCCATGACCTTAGATGATAGCGGCATCCCAGCGGACTGGCATGCCCAGGCTCCTAGCGGGCGTCCAGGGCGGCGCGGACCATCCGGGCGAGATCCTGGATCCGGAAGGGTTTCTGGAGGAACCGGATCTCCTGCTCCAGCAGACCACGCCGGGCCATGATGTCGCCGGTGTAGCCGGACATGAACAGCGTCTGGATGCCGGGCCGGAGGGCAGTGACCCGTTCCCTCAGCTCCTTGCCATTGATGCCGGGCATCACCACATCCGTGAGGAGCAGGTGGATGGGCCCGGGGTGCTGCTGGGCCAGGAAGCACACATCAATGGGATTGCTGGAGGCCAGCACGGTGTAGCCCTGGGCCTCGAGGGCCTGGCGCAGCACCTCGAGCATGCTGGGCTCGTCTTCAGCCACCAGGATGGTTTCGTCACCGCGGGGCAGCTCCGTCCTCGGGGCTGGCGCTTCCTCGGCTTCCGCGGCCTCGCAGCGCGGCAGGTACACCTTCAAGGTGGTGCCGACGCCGAGGTGGCTGTAGGCGGAGACGGTGCCGCCGTTCTGCTGGGCAATGCCGTAGACGATGGAGAGTCCCAGGCCGGTGCCTTTGCCTTCGCCTTTGGTGGTGAAGTAGGGCTCGAAGATGCGTTCGAGGGTGGCGTGGTCCATGCCGCATCCCGTATCGCTGACACTGATCTGCACATAGTCTCCGGAGGCCATGTCGCTGTGGAACAGCCGGTCGTGGTCGCCCATGCTCACGTTGGCGGTCTCGATGCAGATGGTGCCCGCTTCAGGGATGGCATCCCGGGCGTTGATCACCAGGTTGGCCAGAATCTGGCTGAGCTGGGAGGGATCCATGTGGATGGGCCACGTGCCGGGTTCGGCGGCGAAGGTCAGATCAATGTTTTCGCCAATGAGCCGCCGCAACAGCTTCAGGTTCTCGCCCACGGCCACGTGGGGGAGGATCCGCTGCGGCTGAGCGGGCTGCCTGCGGGAGAAGGCGAGCAGCTGCCGGGTGAGATCCGCGGAACGCTCGGCAGCCTGCTGGACATCCAGGAGGCGCCTCCGGCTCTCCTCGGGAAGGTCGCCCGTGGTCAGGCACATCTCGGTGTTCATGAGGATGACATTCAGCATGTTGTTGAAATCGTGGGCCACGCCCCCCGCCAGCCGCCCCACGGCCTCCATCTTCTGGGACTGCCGGAGGTCGGCCTCGACCCGCTTGGAGTTGGTGATGTCCTGCATGATCTCGATGAAGTGGGTCCGCTCCCCTTGATCGTTCCGCACGGGTGTGATGGTGGTCTTGGCCGTGTGGAGGGTGCCGTCCGCATGGCGGTTGACGATCTCGCCCTCCCACGGGCGGCCGGCCATCAGGGTGTCCCAGAGGCGCTCGAAGAAGGCTGGATTCTGGGAATCACGCCGCAGGGTGCGGAGGCTGTGGCCCACCAGCCGGTCGGCGGGGAGTCCCGTGATCTCGGAGAACGATGGGTTGGCCCATTCGACAACGCCCTGGCTGTCGGTGATGGCGATGCCATCGGCCGCGGCCTCCAGAGCGGCGCCTTTGATCCGCAGCAGGGCCTCCGCCTCCTTCAGCGCGGCCATCTGCTTGATGACCTCGCCGTGGCGCTTGTCGAGCTTCTGGACCAGCCGCTCGTTGTAGAGCTTCAGGAAGGCGCGCTCTTCCAGCACGGGGGCTTCGGGGGCGCGCAGCGCGCCCTGCCGGGCCCGGTCCAGCACTCGCTCGATCTGGGCGAGGAAGGGCTCGGGCTCCATGGGCTTTCTCAGATACTCGGCTGCGCCCATGGAGAGGCCCAGCTGCTCGTCCTCCTCGGTCTGGTAGGTGGCGGTGTAGAAGACGAAGGGGATCTTGCGGAGGCGGGGATCCTGCATCCAGGCCCGGCAGAGGCCGTAGCCATCCATCACCGGCATCAGGATGTCCGAGATCACCAGGTCCGGCGTGGCTGCCTGGGCCTGGTGCAGGGCCTCCTGGCCGTTGCTGGCGAGGGCGGTGCGATGCCCGCGGCTCTCCAGAAGGACCTGCAGCAGCTGGAGGTTCGCGGGTTCGTCATCTACCAGGAGAATGAGCATGGGGGCTCCGCCAGAGCTCTGGATCGAGAGGCTACAGGTACGCGTGGATGGTGTTCGAGAACGTATCGGGATTGAGGGGTTTCTCCAGGTACTCGGTGAAGCCTTCGAGGAGCGCCCGTTCCCGGTCCCCGGCCATGGCATAGCTCGTGACGGCCACGATGGGGGTGGCCGCGGTCTGCGGCAGGGCCCGCAGGGCCTTGGCCACCTGGTAGCCGTCCATGCCCGGCAGCTGGATGTCCAGGAGGATGAGGTCGTAGGGCGCCTCCTGCGCGGCCCGGATGCCCGCGGGGCCGTCGGTGACGGTGTGCAGGTCCACCTGCAGGGGGCCGAGGAGCATCTTCACCAGCAGCAGGTTGTCCGGATTGTCTTCGATGACGAGGATGCGTTTCATGGGACCGGCTCCGGGGCGGGCAGGGGAAGGCTGAAGGTGAAGGCGCTGCCCTGGCCCAGGCGGCTCTCCACGGTGATGTTTCCGTCCATCAGGCGGGCCAGGCGGCGGCTGAGGGCGAGACCGAGGCCGGTCCCCTCGCTGCGCCGGGCGAGGCCGCTGTCGAGCTGCACGAACTCCCGGAACAGGCGGGGGAGGTCAGCCTCAGCGATGCCGGGGCCGGTGTCGCGGACGACGATCCGGGCCCGGTGGTCTTCGAGCGCCAGTTCCAGCGTCACGGTGCCTTGCTCGGTGAACTTCACGGCGTTGCCCAGCAGGTTCAGCAGCACCTGGGACACCCGCCGCCGGTCGCCGGTCCAGTCCAGGGAGGCCACGGCGAACTGGGCCTCCAGCGCCAGCGCCTTCTGGGCGGCCAGGGGGGCCACGGACTCCAGGGCCTCCCGCAGGGCCTGCACCAGGTCGAAGGGCTGGCGGGAGAAGCGGATCTCCCCCGCCTCGATCTTGGAGAGATCCAGCACATCGTTGATGAGGTCCAGCAGATGGCGGCCGTTGCGCTGCACGATACGCAGGGGCTCGATCTGCTGCGGGGAGAGTTCACCCAGGAGGCCGCCGAGCAGCACGCCCGTGAACCCGATCACGGAATTCAGCGGGGTGCGCAGTTCGTGGGACATGGCGGCGAGGAAGGCCGATTTGGCGCGGTCCGCGGCCTCGGCATGCTCCACCGCCAGAGCCAGATCCTCATTGGCTTCCCGGAGCAGGGCCGTGCGTTCCGCGACGCGCTGCTCCAGCTCGTCGGCCCGGGCATGCAGCTGGGCGTGGAGGAGGGCATTGTGGAGGCCCACCGCCACCTGGTCCGCCAAGGTCTCCAGGAACACAGTCCCCTGCTGGAAGTCGCGGCGGGTGGTCGAGGCCAGGGCCAAGACACCGATGGTGTCGCCGCCGGCTTTCAGGGGCAGGGCGGCCAGGGCGGTGCCCTCCGCGTCCCCGCGTTCGGACCAGGAGGTGCAGCGGGGATCCGACTGGATATCCGGCACGTAGAGCGCATGGCCTTCCTGGACTGCGAGGGCGCCGAGGCGGCCGCCCACGGCGCAATCGGGTGTTGGCGCCGGCCGGGCGCCCCCGGCCCGGTGGGCAGAGGCCGCCAGCCGGAGCTGGTCCTCCTCCCACAGGAAGAGCAGGGCGAGATCGGGCGTGGCGGCTGCGATCGCCTGATCCACTGCGGCCTGCATCCGGGCGGCAAGATCCATGGGCGTGTTGAGGGCGGTGCCGAGGGCGTTCAGGGCGGCGAGTTCCGTGGCGCGGTTCCGCAAGGCTTCCAGGGTGTTCCGGTGCTCGGTGAGATCGTCCCCGAAGCTGATCGTGCCGGTGACCCGGCCCGCCGCGTCCCGCAGCAGGGTGTTGAACCACCGGATATGCCGGCGCTCGCCGGACCGGGTGAGGATCTCGTTCTCGAACTGCTGGGGAATCGTCCCCGACTGGAATCCGGCGGTGAACACGGGCTCGACCTGAGTGCGCAGCTCGGGCGGGAGGAAGAGGTCGAACCAGTTCCGGCCCAGGATGTCCTCGCGGGCCCAGCCGGTGAGCCGGAGCAGGTGGTCATTGCAGCCCGTGATGACCGTGCCGGCATCAAGGGTGACGCCGATCAGTTCCACATTGGCGAAGGTATCCTGGAGGCGCCGTTCGGATTCCCGGAGTTCCTGCCGGGTTTCCAGGGCTTCGATCGCGCGCCCGAGGTCGGCCGTCAGTTCCTCCAGGAGCTGGGCCTCCTCCGGGCCGATGGCCTGGGGATCGGCGTGATAGACCATCAGGGCGCCGATGGCGGCCGGGCCCCGCCGGATGGGGAAGGCGCCGCTGGTCTGGTAGCCCAGCTCCAGGGCGGCCTCGCGCCAGGGCAGGAAGTCGGGATTGCTCAGGCACGATTGGCAGATCACGGGGCGGTTCTCGCGGAGGGCCATGCCCGTGGGGCCTCGTCCTTCCGGGCTGTCATCCCAGCGGATGCGGATGGATTCCAGATACCCCTGCACCAGTCCCGCGGCCCCTTCGGCGGTCACCTGTCCGGTGGCCTCATTCTTGAAACCTGCCCAGGCCATGCGGAAGCCTGCCTGCTCGACGAGGATGCGGCAGGTCGCCTCGACCAGTCCGGCGCGATCCGCCCCCCGGATGAGGGCGTGGTTCACATCAAGCAGGGTGAGGTAGAGGCGGTTGCGCTGCCGCAAGCCCTCCTCGGCCTCCTGGCGGTGCTGCACGGTGGCGGCCAGGGCCAGGGCGGTCATGGCCAGGGTGCCGAGCAGTCCCTGTTGCATGAGCAGGGCGAAGGGTGCCGGGCCTTCCAGGGAGAAGGGGCCCGCGCCCGCCAGGGCGCTTCCCGTGGCCATGGCCGTGAGCAGACCCATCAGCGCAGCGGTATAGAAGGGCCCCACCCGTACCGCAGCCAACACCAGCAGGGGCAGCAGGATGAAGCTGCGATCCGGGGGGTGGGCGCAGATTTTGAACCAGAGCAGGGCCAGAAGTGTGCCGGCCAGCAGGGCCTCCAGGTGGGCGCGCCGGGGCAGGGCGGCCAGCCGCTGGCGGGAAAAGGTGAGCAGCAGCGGGGTGATCACCAGGGCGCCCATGCCGTCGCCGATCCACCACGTCAGGGCCACCGTGGGGAAGTTCTGCCATTGGCCCGTGGCGGAACAGAAGGCGCTGGTGCCTACGCAGGCGCCCAGAGCCGTGCTGCCCAGGGCGACGGCGCCGATGAACGTGAGCACCCGGGAGCCGGACTCGAAGGGCTCCCGGGTGCCGGCACCATGTTCCATGAAGGCGCCGGCGAGCAGGGCTTCGGCCGTGTTGCCCGCCGCCGTGGCCAGGGAGGCGCCCAGCCATGCGGCCGGAGACAATCCCATCGGGGCCATCTGGAGCAGGTTGGCGATGAAGGCGCCCAGGGCGATCGCGGGCCACACCCGGGGGCCGAAGCGCAGCACCGCCGCGATGGCGAGACCCGCGGGGATCCAGACGGCGGTGGCATTGGTGCCGGGAGCCGCCAGGTGGAAACAGAGCCACGCCGAGGCCACATAAGCCAGGGCCAGGCCCCCCAGGAGCATGGGGTTCGGCGGAGGGGTGGATGCTGGCCGAGGCGGGTTCATGGGGTGCCGAGGAGGCAGCCGGAGGGGGCGAATGTGTCTCAGAGTGTAGGCTGCACGCCGGTCGTCTGATAGTCCAGCAGGTTCAGGGTGGCGGTGGCGCCCAGAGGCTGGTTCAGCGCTTCGGGCGCCGCGGGGCGGGCCGCAGGCGGACGCGCACCTTCATGCGGCCGGTGGCGTCCGTGGCCAGCACCTCCCAGGACAGGTTCCCGCTGTGGCCCTTCGGCTGTTCGCCGGGGCCCAGGTTGAAGGCGGCGTCGTCGAGTTGCCAGCGTCCGCAGGGGAAGCGGGGCTTGGGTGGCTCAGGCGTGCCGGGATGGGCGTCCACCACATGCACCGCGCCCTTCGGCACATCCGGGCTGAGCTTGGAGGGATCCACCAGGGCCACGATCAACCCGGCGTGGCCGGGGCCGAAGCGGCCCCCCACGCGACCCCGCTCGAACCCCCAGGGACGGCGCACTTCCAGGCTCCAGAAGCGGCCCTTCCGGCGCGGGTCGGGCAGGGTGACCCACTGGGGATCGGGATGGGGGCCGGGCTCGGGCGCCCGCGCCACGGGCCGGATCCAGCCTTCCCAGCTCCGGCCCTTCACGGCCAGATGGGTCACGGTCTCGCGGTAGCGCCCGCGGTACCACAGCTCGGAGCGCACCCAGGCCTCGGGATGGGAGGGGCTGTAGCCGGTGTCGTCCACCCAGGGGCCCTGGCCAGGATGGGAACGGTCCCAGCCGCGGTACTGGCCCGCGTCCATCAGATCCCAGATGCCGGCGGTGTCGGGATGATCGCAACCCAGGTAGAGATCATCCACGGACTGCTCGCCCATGGCGTGGAAGGCCTCGTGGACGATGTTGCCCAGGGGCGAGGTTTCCGGCATCAGCACCACCGGCCAGCGGGTGGATGGATCCCAGGGCAGGGGCATGAGCCAGGTATCGGCCCGCAAATCCTTCGGGTCGTCCGTGAGGGTTTCGGGATTGCCCGCGGTGATGATCCACAGATGGTCGGGCTTGCCATCGGGATGGGGGGCGCCGGTGGCGTTGTTCACGCGGTCGCATTCCGGCGGGAGGGGGCGGTGGAGGTGTTCCAGTACCCAGGTCACCAGATCCGCCTGCCGCGAAGGATCGCGGGGGGACGGGAAGGGGCCCATGCTGAGATGGAGCATCGGCCCCTCGATCAGGGAGAGGGCGCCTTTCGAGACCTCGTACAGATAGTTGGCGGCGCTGGCCACCCCGGGACGGCGGGAGAAGAGGAGCTGGCGCAGGGCACCGTCGGGCACCTGGCTGGGCCGGTCCTTGAAATCGAGGCGCACCACCAGCACCGCTTCCTCGTGGTGGCGGGGTTCCGGCGTGAGGACGATGTCCCGGCCCCAGTCCCCGGCGGGAACCAGATCCCGGTGCCAGCCATCCTTCTCTACCGCGAGCACGTCATCGGAAGGGGCCAGGGCCAGGTGGAAACGGCCCTCGGCATCGGTGACCGCCACGGGAGGGTCCAGGTCGGGTGACACCCGGGGCTGACGGTCGGGATAGACCTGGACCCCGGCCAGCCCACGACGGCCATCGGTCACCCGGCCTTCCAGGTCCACGGCGCGCAGGACGGGCGCCGCGAGCACCAGGCCCGCGAGCAGCGGGCTCGCAAGGCGCAGGGCGCGGTTCATGCCGGCCGCGCGAGTTTCTTCAGGTGCGCAAGATGGGCCATGAGGGCGATGCGTCGGCGGGTTTCCGGGGCCACGAGGGGCTTTTCCACCGCATCGGCCAGGACATCCCGGAACTTCGACCAGACTTCCAGTTCGCCCGGCGTGTGGAGGAGCAGGATCGGCAGGCCCCCCAATTCCTCCGCCTGGTGGACGGCCCCCGCCAGAGTCTGGGCGCTGCCATCCAGAAGCTCCGTGTCGAGCACCAGGACATCCGGGCGGTGGGCGATGATCTGGGCGCGGGCCTGGCTTTCCCCCTGAGCTTCGTAGAAGGTCGCCTGGTCCTTGCCGAAGTGATTCTCCACCTGCGCCCGGATGAGGGGACTGCCGGAGACCACCAGCACCCGAGGACGGGCCGGCGGCGGAGCCTCCAGGGTGCGGGCCAGCTCGCGGATGCGGAGATGGGTCTGCACCCGGACCTGGAGCAGCAGGGTGGACGCGGGTTTGCGCAGGAAGTCGTCGGCGCCCACGGCATAGCTGCGGTCCTTGGCATCCCGGCTCAGGGCCGTGAGGACGATGACCGGAATGGCCGCGGTGGCGGGATCGGCCTTGATCGCCTCGCAGGCCTTGAACCCATCCATGGAAGGCATGACCACATCCATGATCACCAGGTCCGGGGGCGCCGCCGCCAGGAGATCCAGGGCCTCCTGTCCATTGGTGGCCGAGACGACGCGGTGGCCGAGGGGCTGGAGCTGGGCTTCCAGCTGACGGCGCTGAAGGGCGTTGTCCTCGACGATCAGGATGGACATGGGGGCGTGCGTCGCGTCCAAACGGGCTCCTTCCATTCGTCTTACGAGGGTAGATGCCCCCTCGTCCGGGATCAACCTCGGTGTGAAGATTGCTTCGGTTTGGAACTGAC
>JAKAMQ010000098.1 GCA_021812805.1 Acidobacteriota bacterium | reverse complement strand
CGGAACCCGCAACCCCATGTCCGTGAAGGCCGGCAACAAGGTCCTGATCGGCAAGTACAGCGGCACGGAAGTGAAGATCGAGGGCGTGGACCACGTCATCGTGCGCGAGGACGAGATCCTGGCGATCATGAGCTAAAGAACTCACCACGAAGACGGAAAGACCACGAAGAAAAACCTCGTGCTCTTTTCGTGGTCTTCGTGGTCTTCGTGGTTAATTCCTTTCTGAATCAGGAGACACACCCATGGCCAAGTCCATCATCTATGCCGAAGATGCCCGCCAGGCGATCCTGCGCGGCGTGAACAAGCTCGCCGACGCGGTGCAGGTCACCCTCGGGCCCAAGGGCCGGAACGTCCTCATCGAGAAGAAGTTCGGTTCCCCGCTCATGACCAAGGACGGCGTCACCGTCGCCAAGGAAGTGGAGCTGAAGGACAAGCACGAGAACATGGGCGCCCAGCTGGTGCGCGAGGTCGCCTCCAAGACCTCCGACATCGCCGGCGACGGCACCACCACCGCCACCGTCCTGGCCCGCGCCATCTACCGCGAGGGCATCAAGGCCGTCGTGAGCGGCGCCAACACCATGGAGATCAAGAAGGGCATTGACCTGGCGGTGGATACCGTCGTGAAGGCCATTGACCAGATCAAGAAGCCCGTCGAGGGCCACGCCATCGCCCAGGTCGGCACCATCTCCGCCAACGGCGACGAGGAGATCGGCAAGATCATCGCCGAGGCCATGGGCAAGGTCGGCAAGGACGGCGTCATCACCGTGGAAGAGGCCAAGGGGCGTGACACCGAGCTGAACGTGGTCGAGGGCATGCAGTTCGACCGCGGCTACCTCAGCCCCTACTTCGTCACCAACGCCGACCAGATGAAGGTCGAGCTGGAGAATCCCTACATCCTGGCCTACGAGAAGAAGGTCTCCAACATGCGCGACCTCCTGCCCCTGCTGGAGCAGGTCGTCAACAGCCGCCGCCCCCTGCTGATCATCGCGGAGGATGTGGACGGAGAGGCGCTGGCCACGCTGGTGGTGAACAAGATCCGCGGCACGCTGAACGTGGCCGCCGTGAAGGCCCCCGGCTTCGGCGACCGCCGGAAGGCCATGCTCGAGGACATCGCCATCCTGACCGGCGGCAAGGCCATCAGCGAGGATCTCGGCATCAAGCTCGAGAACCTCACCCTGGCGGATCTCGGCACCGCCAAGAAGATCGTGATTGACAAGGAGAACACCACCATCGTGGAAGGCGCCGGCACCACCGAGGCCATCCAGGGCCGCGTGAAGCAGATCCGCGCCCAGGTCGAGATCTCCACCAGCGACTACGACAAGGAGAAGCTGCAGGAGCGTCTCGCCAAGCTGGTGGGCGGCGTCGCCGTCATCAAGGTTGGCGCGGCCTCCGAGACCGAGATGAAGGAGAAGAAGGCCCGCGTGGAAGATGCCATGCATGCCACCAAGGCCGCGGTCGAGGACGGCATCGTCCCCGGCGGCGGCGTCGCGCTGCTTCGCAGCCTGACCAAGCTGGCCGAGCTGAAGGCCACCGGCGATCAGGCCACGGGCATCGAGATCGTCCGGAAGTCCCTGGAGGAGCCCCTCCGGCAGATCGCCAACAACGCGGGCGTGGAAGGTTCCGTCGTCGTCAACACGGTCCGCGAGGGCAAGGACAACTACGGCTACAACGCCGCCACCAACGAGTACGGCGACATGGTGAAGTTCGGTGTGGTGGATCCCGCCAAGGTGACCAAGTCCGCCCTGCGGAACGCCGCCTCCGTGGCTGCCATGATGCTCACCACCGAGGCGATCATCACCGAGCTGCCCGAGCCCAAACCCGCTGCCCCCGCGGGCCCCGGCATGGGTGGCATGGAAGACATGTATTGATCTGCCCGATCAGCTGATAGAAGGAAGCGCCCCGCCTTGCGGGGCGCTTCCTTTTGGGGCCGCCTCGGGTGCGGTAGACTGGCGGCTCCCCAACCAGGAGTCCCCATGAAGAAGCTGTTCGCATCCCTTGCCCTGGCGGCCATCGCCTCCGTGGCGTTCGCCCAGAACGCACCCAAGCCCTGCCCGAAGAAGGCGGATTGCCCCAAGGCCTGCAAGGCCTGCTCCAAGACCGGCAAGGCGGGTTGCGCCTGTGGCAAGACCTGCCCGAAGAAGGCGGATTGCCCGATGGCGAAGAAGGGCTGACCGGAACGAGGGGGACCGCTCCCGCCCTCCGGGCGCTTGGGATCCCCCGCGTGATCACCACGTCTGAATCCGGTCCCTGGCTTCCGGCGGATGTCCATCGGAAACCGCCCCGCAGGCTGCCATGCTGCGGGGCGTTTTTGTGGGCCCTGGGGGATAGGACCGAAAAAGGGAGGTGAGCCGGTTTTAACCTAAAATACGAGTGCGTCTCAGCCACATAAAAAGGCATGTAAAATCCACCAATAGGTGGGTTATTTTTTTAAATACCAGTGGGTTGACTATGCAAGTGGCGGGATGGATGCTTCTTGCGGATGGTCCCCGAAAGCCCTTGGGATCCTTTGATGAGAATGGGAGAACCCATGGTTGTGGGCCTTCTCTTCGACACCACGCGCTGCATCGGTTGTGGCGCCTGCGCCTCGGCCTGCAAGGAGCAGAACAAGCTCCCGGGGCCGGTGGAGGATCACCTCACGGCCTACACCTGGACGACGGTGCAGCCCCGGGCGGGCGTCAGTGTCCGCCAGCTCTGCATGCATTGCGAAGTGCCCACCTGCGCGTCAGTCTGCCCGGTGGGAGCGCTCCAGAAGACGCCCGAGGGGCCGGTGGTCTACGACTCCGGCAAGTGCATCGGCTGCCGCTACTGCATCCAGGCGTGCCCTTTCGACGTTCCGAAATACCAGTGGGACCGCCCCGTGCCTGTCGTGGGCAAGTGCATTCTCTGCGCGGATCGCGTGAAGGAGGGGCGGCCGACCGCCTGCGCCGAGGCCTGTCCGGTGGAAGCCACCGTCTTCGGCAAACGGGAGGATCTGATCTGGGACGCCCGCAATCGCATCCGGAAGGGCCCGGGCACCTATGTGAACCACATCTACGGGCTGCAGGAGACCGGCGGTACCTCGGTGCTGATGGTATCCGGCGTGCCCTTCAGGGAACTCGGCCTCAAGACCTCGCTGCCCCCTGAGCCGCCGGCCCTGCAGACCTGGCAGGTGCTTTCGAAGATCCCCGATTTCGTGGCGGTCTGGGCGGTGTTCCTCTACGGCGTGCACTGGATCACGTCCCGCCGGGAGACCGTCGCCCGCGTCGAGCAGGCCGGCAAGGGCCCCAAGCACCCCGGAGACCGAGCATGAACACTTCATCCCTCCTCCTCCAGGCGCGGCGGTTCCGCCCCGGCTTCTGGACCGCCGTTTTCGCTGCGCTGATGGTGCCCTTTCTCGGGGTCACCGTGCTGCGCTTCACGCGGGGCCTGGGCGCCGTGACCCACCTGAGCGACACCTTCCCCTGGGGCCTGTGGATCGGCTTCGACCTCCTCTGCGGTGTGGGCCTCGCGGCCGGGGCCTTCACCCTCACGGCCATCGTCCACCTCTTCAACATCAAGCGGTTCGAGCCGATCCTGCGCCCGACGGTCCTGACGGGATTCCTGGGCTACGCCTTCGTGATCCTCGCCCTCATGTACGACCTGGGCCAGCCCTGGCGCATCTGGCACGCCATCATCTACTGGAATCCCCATTCCGTGATGTTCGAAGTGGCCTGGTGCGTGATGCTCTACACCACCGTGCTGGCGCTGGAATTCGCTCCGGTGGTGTTCGAGTGGCTGGGCTGGCAGACGCCGGTCCGCATCATCCACGGCCTCTACACGCCTCTGGTGATTCTCGGCGTGGTGCTCTCGACCCTTCACCAGTCCTCCCTCGGTACGCTCTACCTCATCGTGCCGAGCAAGCTGCATCCGCTCTGGTACTCGCCACTCCTGCCGCTCCATTTCTTCACCTCCGCCATCGGAGCGGGCATCGGCATGGTGATCCTGGAGTCCTACCTCAGCGGCAGGGCCTTCCACCGCCACCTGGAGATGGACCTCCTGGAGCCCCTGGCGCGGGGCATGGTCGTGGCCCTCGGCATCTACGGGCTGATGCGCCTGGAGGGCATCCACCGGAACGGGGCCTTCTCATCCATTTTCGCCTTCGGCTATGAGGGCCGCATGTTCCTCGTGGAGTTCGTGCTGGGGGTCATCCTCCCGGTGTTGCTCATGGCCATTCCCCGGCTGCGCCAGAGCAAGGACTGGCTGGTGTTCAGCGCCTTCCTGGCGGTACTCGGGTTCGTGGTGAACCGCCTGAACGTGAGCATCACGGGGCTGGAGCGGGCCGCCGGTGCCCACTACATCCCCTCCCTGGGCGAGGTCGTCATCTCCCTGGGCCTGGTCGCCATCGGCATGGCCGTCTTCGCCCTGTGCGTGCGGTTCTTCAGCATCTTCCCCGAGGAGGCGCGGGCCCCTGGGGCCGGCCGCTAGGAGCTCCCCATGCGAACCCGTATCGGCACACGTCTGATCCTGGGAGCCGGCCTCTCGGCGGCCGGCGTCATCGGGATCATGGCTGTGGTGACGGTGCGGGAACAGGCCCGCCAGCTGCTCCTGGAGCGCACCCGCACCGCCAACCAGCTGAGCGGAACCATCCAGCGCAGCACCCATTTCGACATGCTGGAGAACCGCCGGGACGATCTCCATCGCCAGATCCGGGACATCGGCACCCTCAGGCAGGAGGGCATCCGCAAGGTGCGGATCTTCAACAAGGAGGGACGGATCATGTACTCCTCGGAACCCGAGGAGATCGGCACCTCCGTCAACCTCAAGGCGGAAGCCTGCTACGCCTGCCATGCGGAAGGGCGCCCCCTGGAGCACCTGGACATCCAGCAGCGGGCGCGGATCTTCCGCGGGCCGGAAGGCGGCCGCCTGCTGGGCATCATCAATCCCATTCCCAACGAGCCGTCGTGTTCCACCGCGGCCTGCCATGCCCACAGTCCCTCCCAGCGCTTCCTGGGGGTGCTGGATGTGAACGTCTCGCTCGATGAGGTGGACCGCGCCATCGCGCAGAACCGCTCGCTGATGATGATGTCGGCGGTGGCGGCCGTCCTCGCGGTGAGCCTCATCCTCTGGTGGCTCAACCGGCGGCTGGTGGTGCGGCCCGTCGCCGCCCTCGTGGCGGGCACGCAGCGGGTGGGCGAGGGGAACCTCTCGACGCCGATTCCCTTCCTGGGCCGCCACGAGCTGGGCACCCTGGCCAAGGCGTTCAACGACATGGTGGCGCGGCTGGCGGACACCCAGCGGCAGCTCGCCCAGGCGGACAAGCTCGCCAGCGTGGGCCGCCTGGCGGCAGGCATCGCCCACGAGATCAACAATCCCCTCACGGGCGTCCTGAGCTACGCCTCCCTGCTGCGCAAGCGCCTTGAAGCCGATGCCGCCACCCGGGAAGACCTGGATGTCATCGTCCGGGAGACGGTGCGCTGCCGCGGCATCATCCGAGAACTGCTGGACTTCGCCCGGCCGGTGCCGCCTTCCCGCAAGCCCGTGGACTTCAACGAAGTCGCCCGGCGCGCGGTGGCGGTGGTCATGGCTCAGCTGCATCTCAGTCAGGTGCGGCTGGTCCTGGATCTCACGGACACCCTGCCCCAGGCCCTGGCGGATCCCAACCAGCTCCAGCAGGTGGTGGTGAACCTCCTCCTGAATGCCGCGGATGCCATTGGCGATGAAGGCGGCACCATCACCCTCCGCACCGGCCCCTGCACTTTCCCGCCCGCGGTCGGCCAGGAAGAGGCTGTTGCGCCGAGGCCAGGCCTGAGCCTGAGCGTCGAGGACACGGGGTGCGGCATCGCGCAGGAAGATCTGCCGCGCCTCTTCGAGCCGTTCTTCTCCACCAAGGGCAATCGGGGCACCGGCCTGGGCCTGGCGGTGACCTGGGGGCTCGTGGAGGGACATGGCGGAACCATTGATGTGCAGAGCGAACCCGGCGCGGGAAGCCGCTTCACGGTCCGCATCCCCTTGGCCCAGGATCCTTCCGCCACCGGCATTCCTGATTCCCCTTCCAACCCGGAGGTCCTATGACCGCCCTACTGATCCTCTTCATGTTCCTGGCCTTCGCCGGTATTGATCTGCTGGTGCGGGCCAGCCTGAAACGCCGGCGCGAGCGGCTCGCCCGCCAGGCTCGCGAGGAGGTGCTGAAGACCTCCATCCGCCTCGACTTCACCCACGAGGCCAAGAGCCTCAAACGGGTCGAGGTGCCCGATCCCAAGGCCCGCATCCTGGCCGTGGACGACGAAGCCGTGGTGCTGGACTCCTTCCGGCGCATCCTCGTACTGGAGGGCTACAACGTGGACACCGTGGAGACGGGGCCCGAGGCCCTGGGCCTGGTCCAGCGGCGGGACTACGATTTCGTCTTCACCGACCTGAAGATGCCGGACATGGATGGTGTCGAAGTCGTGAAGGCCGTGAAGCATCTGCGGCCCGATGTGGATGTGGTGGTGATCACCGGCTACGGCAGCATCGAGACGGCCGTGCAGACGCTCCAGCAGGGCGCCTGCGAGTACGTGCAGAAACCCTTCACCGCCGACGAGCTCTCCGAATTCGCCCGGAAGCTGCTCATCAAGCGGGAGGCGCGGCTCGAGGCCCAGCGCCAGCCCACCGTACACGTGGTGGCGCCGGAGATGGCCGAGGTCATGCCCGCCTCCGAGTACTGCCTGCCGGGCGGGGCGTTCCTCTCCTCCGGCCATGCCTGGGCGCGCATCGAGCCCGAGGGCCAGGTCCGGGTGGGGCTGGATGATTTCGCCCGCAAGGCGCTGGGCCAAGTGGTGGCGGTGGAGTTGCCGGCCCGCGGAGCCACCGTGCACGCCGGTGATCCCCTGGTGACCCTCCGGGGCAGTGCGGGCGCCGCGCACCTCACCGCGCCCATCAGTGGCCGGGTGGTCCACGACAACGAAGGGCTGCGCCACACGCCCGGGATGGTCACGGAAAGCCCCTACGACCGGGGCTGGCTCTGCCTGCTCGAGCCCAGCGACCTCGCGGGCGAACTGGCAGGTCTTCGCATCGGCCAGCCCGCGGTGGCCTGGTACCAGGAGGAGATCGCCCGGTTGCGAAAGGCCCAGGCCTCCAGGCCGGAGCCCCTGGACTGGGCTGCCTTCGAGCTGGCTTTCCTCGCGAAGCCGGAACCGGTCCACGCCTGAAGATGGGAGGACGGGGGCAGGGTGCGCTCAGCCCCCGTAGCTTTCCTTGGCGTGGTAGCTGGAGCGCACCAGGGGCGCGGCTTCCACCTTCCGGAAGCCCATCTCCAGGCCCTTCTCGTGGTACATCCGGAACTCGGCAGGATCCACGTACCGGTGGAGCGGCAGGTGCAGCGGCGAAGGCGGGAGGTACTGACCCAGGGTGGCGATGTCCACCCCCGCTTCCCGCCAATCGGCCATCAGGGCGAGCACCTGCTCCGGCGTTTCACCCAGGCCCACCATGATGCCGCTCTTCACGCGCAGGCCGGGGGCCTGGCGGTCGCGCCAGTCCGCGGCACGGCGCAGCACCTGGAGGCTCTGCCGGTAGTCGGCATCCGGGCGCACCCGCTTGTAGAGGTGGGGCACGGTCTCCACGTTGTGGTTCAGCACCTCAGGCCGGGCGTCCAGCACGGTGCGGAGGCCCTCCTCGCTGCCGCGGAAATCGGGGATGAGCACCTCCACGCCGCACTCCGGGGACAGGGCCCGGATCCAGTGGATGGTGGCCGCGAAATGAGACGCGCCGCCATCGGGCAGGTCATCGCGATTCACGGAGGTCACCACCGCGAAGCGCAGGCCCAGCCGGGCCACGGCCTCGGCCACCCGCTGGGGCTCGTCGGGATCCAGCTCGCCGGGCCGGCCCTTGCCCACGTTGCAGAAGCCGCAGTGCCGGGTGCAGACGTCGCCCATGAGCATGAAGGTGGCCGTGCGGTGCACACCCCAGCACTCGTGCAGGTTCGGGCAGCGGGCTTCCTCGCAGACGGTCACGAGCCGCTGCTCCCGGATGAGCCCTTCCACCTCGGCCATCACCTCCGGCGCCGGGATGCGGATCTTCAGCCAGTCGGGGCGGGGGCCGGGGAGGACGGGAGGACGGGCCATAGGTTCTCATTGTGGCGGAAACGGCACCTTGGGGCTGGGACGGCTAGAATGGAACCATGAACGACACTCCGCAGGACGTGCGCGAACCCGTGGCCGAGGCTTCCTCTGGGCCCGAGGCCTCGCGCCTCTTCGATGCGCCCAAGGGCTTTGAAACCAAGTTCAAGGATCTGCCGCTGCATCTGGCGGCCTTCGAGGGGCCCCTGGATCTGCTGCTGCACCTCATCCGCGAGCAGAAGCTGGACATCCTGAACCTGCCCATGGCCGATGTCACCCGGCAGTACATGGACTATCTGGGGCTGATGGAAGAACTCAACCTGGAGATCGCGGCGGAGTTCGTGGGCATGGCGGCCCAGCTGCTCCAGATCAAGTCGCGCCTCATGCTGCCGCGCCCGCCGGAGGCCTGCGGCGAGGAGGATCCCCGGGAGGAGCTGGTGCAGCGCCTGCTGGACTACCAGCACGTGAAGGCCGCGGCCCAGGTGCTCTCCGAGCGGGAGGCGGACTGGCAGCAGGTGGCCTACGCGCCTGGGCTGGATCTGGAGGACCATCGCCGCGTGGAGGAGGAGCCCATCCGCGCCACGCTCTTCGATCTGCTGGGTGCCTACCGCGAGGCCCTGAAGCGCCTGATGCCGCCGCCTCCGGTGGAGGTGCGCCGGCAGCCCAAGAGTCTGGAACAGCGGGTCATGGAAGTGCTGGCCGAACTCGGGGACGGCCTCTGGAAACCCTTTGCGGGCCTTCTGGGGCCGATCCGTTCCCGGGATGAGCTGGTGCTCACCTTCCTGGCCCTGCTGGAACTCGTGCGCACCGGCCGGATCGCCCTGGTGCAGGGTGATGCCTTCGGTGAGATCCGTGTGAAAGCTGCCGAGGCGGCCTGATGGCGCCGGAAACGCTCCAGCGGGCCCGGCGGAAAGCCTGGGGAACCGGCTTGGTGATCTGCCTGGCGGTGCCCCTGGTCGCGGGGGCGCTGGCGCTCACGGGACGCCTTCCGCCGGGGCAGGCGCCCGTGGAGGGCACCGTCCAGCAGCTCGGATACAGCTTCACGGGCCTGACCTTCCTGGCCGGAGCCATCATGGCCTGGCGGCGGGTGCATTTCCTCCAGGCGTTCGCTCCCCTGGGGGAGGCGGCCCGCGTGGCGGCTCTGCACCGGGAGGCCCGTCTCCTGGCGTGGCTGTCGCTCAGCACCACACTATGGGGCGTCCTCTACTGGACCATGGTGGGCTTGCATGCCGTGCGCCATGTGCTGACCTTTCTGGTGCTCACTCCGGTGATGTTCCTCTGTTTCATGCCCCACCCGCCTGCCTCGAACCCTTCCCAGAAGGAGATCCCATGAGCACCCCGCACCTCGCGCCGGACCTTGTCCGACTGCTGGTGGCCCAGGCCCGCGAGCGCCGTCGGCCGCTCACGACCACGGAACTGGGACAGGCCGTGGGACATCCGAGCCATGCTTTGGGAGAAAGCCTCCAGGTCATCAGCCGCCACTGCGAGCAGCTGAAACTGCCGGATCTGGCCAGCCTCGTGTGCCATGAAGAGAGTGGCGCGCCCGAATCCGCCTGGCGGCCTGAGCTTCCCCCGGCGGAGCGGCTGGTGAACGCCTGGGAGGAGCAGGCCAAACTCTGGGCCTTCGAGGAATGGTTGAAATACGAAGAGGTCATCCTGCGCCTCCAGCGCCTGGGGTGACCCGAGACCCTTCCGAATCCATCAGGAGAGATCCCATGACCGAGCCCCTGCAGCCTCCCCAGCCCGAGGGCGAAGCTCCGTTGCCGGTGGCTTCTGATGCCACCCAGCAGCTCCCGATCGGTGACTTCGCAGCCGCCGAGGCCACCACCCGGATACCGGTGCCGCCACCGGTGGTGGTTCCCCCCAGCCTCCAGCTGGTACCGCCTCGTTCACAGGGGGCGCAGCGGCCCCGTGCCCGGGTGGGCTGGGCATTGGGTGCGGTCGTGCTGCTGCTGGGCGCCGCCGCGGTGTTCTTCTATCTGCGGTCGCAGCCTGCTCCTGCGGGCTCCGCGCCAGCCGCAGCCCAGGAACCGGTGCCGCCCGGCGTCCAGGTCTACGTGGATCGGGCCAATGCGGGCGATCCCCGTGCCATGCGGATGCTCGGCGTGATGTACTACTACGGTTTGAACGTCCGCCAGGACCGCGACGAGGGCCTGGCCTGGTACCGGCGCGCCGCCGAACAGGGCGATCCCGCAGCCCGCGAGGACCTGGCCAAGCTGCAGCCCGCCGGGAACGCGAAGTAAGCCCCACGAGGGGGGACATCGCGAGCCGAAGGCGAGCAGGCGGTCCCCCTTCGTTGATGACGGACGCGGTGTCCCGGCTCGGCCGGGAGACCGCGTGGGGGTGCAGGAGGGGGGACGCAGAGGACGCGAAGCGGCCGGGCGGTCCCCCCTCGTTGATATCAGAACGTCACGACCAACTGGAGACTGCCCCCCCAGAA
>JAKAMQ010000097.1 GCA_021812805.1 Acidobacteriota bacterium | reverse complement strand
CCGAGGGATAGGCGTGGATGGTCTGCTTGTAGCTGACCATCAGGATGAGCAGGAGGGCGCTGATGCCCAGGGCCGCCCACCAGGACCAGAAGATGGCCCCCATGGCCATGGCCGCCGTGAGGCCGAGCGCCGGCGTCACCCGGCTGATGGTGTTCATGATGGCTTCTGTGCCGTAGGCGACCGAGGAGAGGGCATCCGAGCTGAACACCGCCAGGGCGATGGGGTTGCTGATCTTGGTCTGGTGGGTCTCCTCGCTGCCGAGGCGGCGGCCCAGGAGGAGGCGTTTCAGGTTAGGCATGGGGATCCGTTCAGCGGGCCATCAGCCAGAGGCCCGCCAGCGTCGCGGCGAGACCCACCAGGCGGGAGGGTTGGAGGCGTTCATGGAAGAACAGGAGGGCCAGGAGGGCCACCAGCAGGAAGTTCGCGTTCATGATGCCGACGGCCACCGCGGTGCGCGCGCCGCGGGCGAAGCTTTCGTTCAGGAAGACCAGCGCGAGGGCGGTGAGAAGGCCTGCGCCGAGCCCCCACCCCACCGCGTCCGGCGAGGCCAGGTGGCGACCCCGGGCCAGCCAGTAGGCCAGGGCGAGCGGCACTTCGCCGACCACCACCCAGAGCAGCACCCCCGCGGAATCAAGCCCGCGCTGGCCGGCCCCCTTCATGCCGAGGTTGGCCAGCCCCATGAATACGAATGCTGCGAGCGCCCATCCCAGCCAAGCCATGCTTCCCACCCAAAGGGAACCATTATGGCCGCGCCTCCCCGCCCCGGAAGGCACAAACACCCCGGGGGAGATCCCCTGGAATCAGTCCACCCGGACGAATCGGATAGGCGGGAATGACAGTTGTCTATAAAAATTGAATTTATTTGATTTATTTTTTTATGAAATTCATTGTTGCTCCAATCATGAGTGATTGACGTCACACGGGGTGATTTCCCTGCACCGAAGTCCGTGCCACCCCTTGCTCCGGTGGAATCCAGTCCGGGTCCGAAGACCCCATTGCGGCGGCCCGTGTCCGCCAGGAGGCTCACCCATGAACCGCAGCACCCCCGCCCTCGCCACCCTTTTCGCCGCCAGCGCCTTCGTGGCCGCGGGCGCCGTTCCCGTCATGGCCGCCACCGCCACCTCCACCCGCACCAGCACCAACCTGGTTGAAGCCGGCTGCGGCGCCAAGGGGGCGAAGGGCGCAAAGGACGCCAAGTGCGGCAAGGGCGCCAAGTGCGCCAAGACCAAGAAGGATGCGGCCAAGAAGGGCGCGAAGGACGCCTCCTGCGGCAAGGGTTCCTGTGGCAGCAGCAAGAAGGGCTGATCCCAGCCCTTGACTCTCCCGGGGGCGGGGGCGCCCCCGGGACTTGCTTCACGAGGATCCCATGGCCTTCACGGGTGTCGGGCTGGGCCTGCGGCGGCCCCACATGGAGCAGGTGGCGGCCCTGGACGCCGCCCCGGTTCCCTTCTGGGAGATCGCCCCGGAGAACGTGGTGGGCCAGGGCGGCACCCGGCATCGCCTGGTCATGGGCATTCTCGAGCGGGACGCGGTCCTCACGCACGGCCTCTCCATGTCCATGGGCGGCTTTGATGCCTGGGCGCCCGAGGTGCTCGATCGGTTGGTGGCCTTCCTCAAGGCCACAGGCACCCCCTGGCATTCCGAGCACCTCTGCTGGAGCAGTTTCGGCGGGGCCCATACCCACGAGCTGCTGCCCATGCCCTTCACCCGCGAGGCCGCGCGCCACGCCATCGCCCGGGTGAAGGCCCTGCAGGCGAAGCTGCCGGTGCCCTTCCTGCTGGAGAACATCAGCTACTACGCCGCCCTGGGCCAGCCTGAGATGAGCGAGCGGGATTTCCTCCTGGAGGTGCTGGAAGGCGCCGACTGCGGCTGGCTGCTGGATATCAACAACGTCTATGTGAACAGCGTGAATCACGGATTCGATCCGAAGGTCTGGCTCACGGGGATGCCCCTGCACCGCGTGGCCCAGATGCACATTGCCGGCCACACCTGGCAGGAGGCGGAAGGTGTCCTCCTCGATACCCATGGCGCGCCCGTGGTGGATCCCGTGGTGGACCTGATGGCCTGGGTGCTGCCGCGCATCGGCCGGCCCGTGCCGGTGCTGCTGGAGCGGGACCACGAGATCCCGGACCTGGCGGTGCTCCTGGCGGAGCGGGAACGGCTCCAGTCCGCCTACGAGGGCGCCCTGACGGGGGTGCTCCATGCCTGAATCCAGGCTGGCGCGTCTCCAGGCGGCGGTCCTGGACCTCACCCTCGACGCCGACGGCGAGGCCTTCCACGCCGATCCGGCCGCCTGGGCTCAGACCCGGGGCCTCGCCCACGCCGATGGCCGGGCCCTGGCCGACCGGCGGGACCGGTGGGGGCTCTACCGCGACCTGGTTCGAACGGCCCTGGTGGAGCCCCTCGGGGACACTTTCCCCATCACCCAGACCCTGCTGGAGGACGCGTCGGCCTGGCCCGCCTGCGTGGACGCGTTCCTGGCCAGCCGAACGGTTTCCAGCCCCTACTACCGCGACGTGGCCCCCGCCTTCGTGGCCTGGCTGGCGGACAGCCACTGGGGGCTGGAGCGCTGGCCCTTCCTGCTCCAGCTGGCCCACTACGAGGCGGTGGAACTGGAGGTGCTGCGCCATCCCGATGCGCCCCGGCCCGCGGACCTGCACGCCGAGCCCGCCTGCGAGCGCATCGCCGTGCTGGACCCCGCCGCCCGGAACCTGGCCTATGGCTTTGCCGTCCAGGTGGCCACGGTGGAGGCCCCCGAGCCCCCCGCCGCCTGCGCCTGGCTCCTCTGCCACCGGGATCCCGAGGGCGCTTTCCGGGTGCTGGAACTCACCCCCCACGTCTCCGCCCTGCTGGCCCGCAGCCAGGAGGGGCAGGCCCTGGGACCGGCCCTGGCGGAGCTGGGCGCCGATCCGGACGAGGCCTTCACCCTGCTCCGGGATCTCCGCCGACGTGGCGCGATCCAGGGCTTCCGCCCGGCTTGAGGCGGGAAGGGGCTTTCAGTCCGACCGGATTCAGGCGGGCCGCGCGTGGAGGGCCTCCACGAGATGCCGCTGGCCCGGGGCCAGGTCCCAGAGCCACCGTTCCGCCCGCACCACGGCCCGGCCGTGCCGGGCGAGGGCCTCGGGGACTTCCACCCCGGCCAGGGCGTCCCGGGCTTCCAGCGTCCCTGTCTCCGCCCGGAGTTGCGCGGTCCAGGCCTCGGCCCAGGGGCCCAGGTCCAGGCGGCCGTCGCTGAAGACCACGGCCCGGTCGTGGACCAGCCACAGATCCGCGTCACTCGCCGCCAGCGTGTCCAGGAAGCCCGTCACCGTACGGATTGTCCAGGTCTCCAGGGCCTCGGCCAGGGGATCGGGGCGCTCGGGATCCCCCACCCAGGGCGAGCCGGGGGCGAAGGCTGCCTCCACCAGGGTTTCCGCGAGCACGCCGAACTGGCCCATGAGGTTGGCCGCGAGGATGGTACTGGGGCGGTGGGCGTCGATCCAGGCCGCCAGGGCCGCCGGGTGCGGCTGCAGCGAGGGCAGGAGGCCGGCCAGGCGCCGGGCGGCCGTGGTGGGATCCCGCCGCCGCTTCGACCAGGGCTCCATCACCGCCCGGCGCACCGTGGCGTCCAGCTCCACCAAGCCCCCCGTGGCATCCTCGAACACCCAGGGCACCCAGCGGCGATGGCGCAGGAGCGTCCGCAGGCGGCTCCAGGGCTCCGCATCCCAACCCACCGTGGACGCCGGGGCCTGGTCCCAGGGCACCTCCAGCCCTGCACCGGCGCCCAGCACCAGCACGGGCCGCCCGGGGTCCGCCGCCTGCAGGCCCTCCCCCAGGAAGGCCCGGATCCTGGCCAGGTGCGCCTTCCATCCCGCGCGATCCCGGGCCAGGAAGGCGCGCTGCTCGCGGCGCAGCAGGCGGGACAAGGGCTTGGACATGGCTCGATCCTACGGGAAACTGGAGGATCAGGAGACCTGATGCCCCGTTTCTCGAAGCGCGCCGGCCGCGAAGTGCTGGACGGACACCCCCGGCTGCCCGAGTGGATCACCAAGGAGCGGGTGAAGCTCGCGGACCTCCACGCCATGAAGACGGATCTCCGCGCCTCGGATCTGCACACGGTCTGCGAAGAGGCCCGCTGCCCCAACCGCACCCACTGCTTCACCCAGGGCACGGCCACCTTCCTGCTCATGGGCGAGGTCTGCACCCGGGCCTGCGGCTTCTGCAGCATCGCGAGCGGCAGGCCCCGGGCCCTGAACCCCGCCGAGCCCCAGGAGACCGCCGAGCGCGTGGCAGCCCTGGGCCTGCGGTTCGCCGTGCTCACCAGCGTGAACCGGGACGACCTGCCGGATGGCGGCGCCGCCCATTTCGCCGAAACGGTGCTGGCCATCAAGCGACGCAACCCGGGCGTGGGCGTGGAAGTGCTGGTGCCCGATTTCCTGGGCGACCTCGAGGCCGTGGCCCGGGTGGTGGCCGCCGGTCCCGCCGTCTTCAACCACAACACGGAGACCGTGCCCAGCCTCTACCCCGAGGTCCGGCCCGCGGGCCGCTTCGAGCGCAGCCTCGCGGTGCTGCGCCATGCCAAGGCCCTGGGCACCTCGCTCTACGGCGCCGCCTTCCGCACCAAGAGCGGCCTCATGCTGGGCCTGGGGGAGACCGAGGCCGAGCTGATGACGGTCTTCGAAGCCCTTTCGGGCGTCGGCGTGGACATCCTCACCCTGGGCCAGTACCTGCGCCCCACCCGCCACCAGCTGCCGGTGAAGCGGTACGTCCACCCCGATGAATTCGCCGGACTCGCGCGGAAGGCCGAAACCTTCGGCTTCCAGACCGTCTACGCCGGCCCCCTGGTGCGCTCCAGCTTCAACGCCCACGAGGTGGCGGAGATGGGCACCGCCGGGGCCGCCCCTCCGGCCCTCCCGGAGCCGCTGCCGGGTCGCGGCTGATTCGTCGCCCCGCAGAGGCCGCGCAGATCGGACCATCCCGGGTAGCATCCGGAATGGAGCCGGAGATCCCCATGCCCCATTGCATCCTGGAAGCCTCGGACAACCTGCTGGATTCGCCGGATTGGCAGGATCCGCTGGGCGCCATCCACCGCACGCTGGTGGGCACGGGCCTCTTCTCGGAAGCCGACATCAAGAGCCGGGTGATCCGCCACGCCACCTTCCGCGTGGCCGACGGGGCCCCGGACCGGGCCTTCGTCACCCTGGAGGTGCGGATCCTCGAAGGCCGTCCGGACGAGGTGAAGGCCCGGATCAGCGAGGCCCTGCTGCCCATTCTGGCCGGCGCCTTCCCCCGCAGCGCCGCGGCGATGCGGCTCAACATCACCGTGCAGATCAGTGACCTGCATCGCCTGAGTTACCGGCGGCACCCGAGCCAGCCCGGCTAGCCGCCCTCCCGCCCGCATCCGCCAGGAGCCCCCGTGTCTGAACCCATCACCCCCCGCCAGCTGATCCTGCTTCAGCTCGTGGCCAAGCATCCCGACGTGGCGCGGGACCACCTGGTGAAGGCCGGGGCCACGGACGCGGATCTGGCCTACCTGGAACGCCACGACCTCATCCGGGAGCGGGAACTGGGCCACTACCGTGCGTCCCACCTGGGCCAGCAGGTGCTGAAGCGGGGAATCTGAGCCGTCCGCCATCCGCTTCACGCCCGCCTGGGCGGGCCCTTCTGATCCCTGCTTCTGTCCCGGCATCCATGACCACGCCACAGCCCCCTTCCAGCGCCTCCTGGCCCCCCGCGGTCAGGCTCATCATGGCGGCGCGGTTCGCCCGCAGCGTCGGCCAGGGGGCGCTGGTGGTGGGGTTCACCCTCTACCTGCACACCCTGGGCTGGCGGGCGGCACCCATCGGCGGGCTGCTGTCGGCTGCGCTGCTCTTCGGGGTGGCGCTGACGGTGCTGATCGGCCCGGCCAGCGACCGGCTGGGCCGCAAGCCGTTCCTGCTGGCCAACGAGGGCGTGCTGATCCTCAGCGCCCTGCTGGCCCTGGCGAGCAGTGCGACCTGGGTGCTGGCGCTGGGGGCCGTGCTGGGCGGCTTCGGGCGCGGGGCCAACGGTGCCGCCGGTCCCTTCGGCCCCCTGGAACAGGCCTGGCTGGCCCAGGGCCTGGCCCCTTCTCAGCGGGCCCGGGTCTTCAGCCTCAATTCCACCCTCGGCTTCACCGGCATGGCGGTGGGCGCCCTGCTCGCCGGGCTGCCCGCGGCCTGGGGGCACCTGTGGCCGGGACCCCTGGCCTACCGGCCCCTGTTCGCGCTGCCCCTGCTGGGCTCGGTTCTCGGTCTTGCGCTGATCCTCCGCGCCCCGGACGCGCGCCGGCCGAAGTCCGCCGCCCGCTCCGGGGCCGAGGCGGCGGAGGGAACCGCCACGCGCCGCACGGAAAACCGGCAGCTCCTGCGCCTGGCCTTCGCCAACGCGCTCAACGGCTTCGGGATCGGCCTGGTGGCACCCCTGATGGCCTACTGGTTCCTGCGCCGCTTCGGCCACGGTCCGGCCAGCATCGGCCTGGCCCTGGCGGCCGGCTTTCTGCTGGCGGCGCTCGGCGGTCTGGTCGCGGCGCGCATCTCCCATCGGATGGGCGTGGTGCGGACCGTGGTGGTCATGCGCGGCGTGGGCCTGCTGCTGATGGTGCTCACGCCCTTCATGCCGCTCTTCGGTCTCGCCGCCGTCCTGTGGGCCGTGCGGGCCGCCTTCAACCAGGGCACGCTCGGGGTGCGCCAAGCCTTGACCATGGGCCTGACCCGTCCGCACCGCCAGGGCCTCGCGGCCACCGTGAACAATGTCTCCCTCCAGGTGCCGCGCGCCCTGGGCCCGGCCCTCGCCGGCCTGATGCTTCACCGCGGCTGGCTCACCGCGCCCTTCCTGGCGGCGGGGGTCTTCCAGCTGGGCTACCTGTTCGTCTATCAGCGCTTCTTCGGGGGCCTGGACGCTGCCACCGACTGACGAATGAGAACCCCCGACAGAAAGGACCGGGGCTCGGACGGCACCCCGGTCCTTTTCCTGCCAAGCTTGGCCCTACTTCAACTGGTCCCACAGGAAGTCGTAGGCCAGCGCATGCATGGTGGCGGCCTGCTTGTTGTCGGCGCCCGCCCCGTGGCCGCCTTCGAGGTTCTCGAAGAACCACACATGCGGCAGGCCCATGCCTTCCATCTTCGCGGCCATCTTGCGGGCCTGTGCCGGGCCCACCCGGTCGTCGCTGGTGGTGGTGTAGAACAGCACCGGGGGGTAGTGGGTGGCCTTGTTCACGTTCTGGTACGGCGAGAAGGTCTTGATGAAGGCCCACTGCTTGGGATCATCGGGGTTGCCGTACTCGGCGATCCACGAGGCGCCCGCCGAAAGGTGCGTGTAGCGCTTCATGTCGAGGAGGGGCACCTCGCAGGAGATCGCGCCGAACAGCTGCGGGTACTGGGTCAGCATGTTGCCCATCAGCAGGCCGCCGTTGCTGCCGCCTTCCGCGCCGAGATGAGCCGGCGAGGTGACGCCCCGTTGGATGAGATCCTCGGCGACCGCGGCGAAGTCCTCATAGGCGCGGGGACGGTTGGCCTGGAGGGCGGCCTGATGCCAGCGGGGGCCGTATTCGCCGCCGCCACGGATGTTGGCGACCACATAGACCCCGCCGCGATCCAGCCAGGCCCGGCCGATGCTGCCGCTGTAGAACGGCTGGAGGGACACCTCGAAGCCGCCGTAGCCGTAGAGCAGGGTGCGGTTCATGTGGTCCAGCTTGAGGCCCTTGCGGGCGATCTCGAAGTAGGGCACGCGGGTGCCATCCTTCGAGGTGGCGAAGTGCTGACTTACCTCGACATTCGAGGCGTCAAAGAAGGCCGGGCTCGTCTTGATGGTTTCCGCCTGGCCCTTGCCCAGCACCCCGCGCTCCAGGGAAGGGGGCGTGAGGAAGCCCGTGACCGAGAGCCAGTACTCATCGCTGTGATCCGGATCGGTGCCGGCCACGCTCACGGTGCTCATCGCCGGGGCGCCCGGCATGGCCGCGTGGGCCCAGGCGCCCGCCTTCGCGGGCGGCGTCAGTACTTCCAGCCGGCTCTTGACGTCATCCAGCACGTTGAGGATCAGGTGGTGCCGGGTCCACGCGTAGCTCGACAGCGCGGTGTGGGCCGTGGGCGTGAACAGCACGGTGAACGCGCGCTTCCCCGCCATGAAGTCGTCGTAGTTCGTGGCCAACAGGGCGCCGGAGGGGTAGGTCGCCCCGCCCACGGTCCACGGCGACCGCGGCTGCACCAGCAGCCATTCCCGGTGCGGATCGGCACTGGCATCCGTGGGCACCTCCACCTGGACCAGTTTCCCGTCTTTGCGCTGATACATCACGCTGTGGAAGAAGTCGGTGGAGACAGTGACGAAGTCACGCTCAAAGCCCGGCGTGCGGTCATGGAAGGCGCTGACCGCCAGGTCGTTGGGCTTGCCCTCGTACACGGTGGTGGCCGCAGCCAGCGGGGTTCCCCGGGTCCATTCCTTCGCGATGCGCGGGTAGCTGGATTCGGTCATGGAACCCGGACCGAAGTCGGTGCCCACGTAGATGTGGTTCAGGTCAATCCAGCCAATCTGGCTCTTGGCGATGGGCAGATCGAACCCATCCTTCACGAAGGAGCGGGTCCGGAGGTCGAACTCGCGCACGGTCACCGCATCGCCCCCATCGGGCGACAGCGAGACCAGGAAACGGTCGTAGGCGGGTTTGAGCCCCTGCGCGCCCTTGAACACCCAGCGCTTGCCCTCGGCCTTGTTCAGCGCATCCACATCCAGCAGCACCTCCCACTTCGGGTGGGCCTTGCGGTACTCGGCCAGCGTGGTGCGCCGCAAGAGGCCGCGCGGGTGGGCCTTGTCCTGCCAGAAGTTGTAGAGGTAGCCGCCCAGTCGCTGGACGTAAGGAATGCGGGCGTCCGAATCGAGCACCTGCAGGATCTGCGCGCGGGTCCGCGTGAACTCGGGCGAGGTCATGAACTGCTTCTCCGTCAGGGCGTTCTGGGCCTTCACCCAGTCCAGGGCGCGGGTTCCGTGGATCTCTTCCAGCCACAGGTAGGGATCGTCGGAAGGGACGGCAGGGGTCGCGGGTGGATGGCCCTGCGCGTAGGCGAGGCCGCTCAGCGTGACGCCCAGCGTCAAGACGAGCCCGATGGAGGTCTTCGATGCCATGGGGTGCTCCTGGTTCAAGTGAGGCGCGACCATTGTGACACGAGGCAGCATGCTTGCCAGCGCCAGCCCTGGTGCGCCCAGCTGGACTCGAACCGCCACCGGCTGGCCCCGGCCCTCACGCCTCCGGTCCGACATCGCGTCGGACCTCCGGCGAGGGCCCTCCGGGCCGCCGGTGTTTCTCGCTGGTCCGAGTCCTTCAGTGTCTCGTCCCCTGGTGCGCCCAGCTGGACTCGAACCGCCACCGGCTGGCCCCGGCCCTGACGCCTCCAGTCCGACATTGAGTCGGACCTCCGGCTAGGGCCTTCCGGGCCGCCGGTGTTTCTCGCTGGTCCGAGTCCTTCAGCGTCTCGTCCCCTGGTGCGCCCAGCTGGACTCGAACCAGCGACCTGCGGCTTAGAAGGCCGCTGCTCTATCCACCTGAGCTATGGGCGCGAAAGGGCGGATGGGGCCATTCTAGCGGGGGCGGCTGGGTTCGAGCTCGAGGAGACGGACGGCGTAGCGGGGGTGCTCGAAGGGCTGGCTGTCGGGAAAGCGGGCAAAGAGCCATCCGCGGTAGAGCTGGCGGCCATTCTCGGTGATGAGCACCTGGGCGGCGGGATCCGCGGGGGCGTCGCTGCGGCTGGTAATCACGCCGTTGTCCAGGGTGAAATCGGGCACCAGGGCCAGGATGCGGAACGTGAGGCTGCCGCCCGGCAGGGTGAAATCCTGGCCCCTGGACACGAGGTAGGTCGTCTCCTGCCGCTTGGTCAGGTCAATCACCCCGATCTTCATGCCGGTCCAGCGCGAGCGCACGGAGGGGGTGAGCCGCAGCGCCGGGTCCATGGCCCCGGGAGCGGATGCCGCGGCCGAGGGCGCATCGCCGGCCCGGACCGGGGCGGCCATCACCAGGTTCCGGTCTCCGGCGCGGCGGCAGCCGGGCGCCGCCAGGGCGAGGACCAGGGATGCGGCGCACAGCATGGAACGGGATGTCATCAACAAACCCTCAATGGGAGTCCCGGGGGCTGGACCTGCCTCTGATCCTGCTGGTCGGGGCGAGAGGATTCGAACCTCCGACCCTCTGCTCCCAAAGCAGATGCGCTACCAGGCTGCGCCACGCCCCGACGAAGAACCAGGATACCCCAGGGGCGGATTCACGCTGAGGGTGGATTCTGCCGATACGACGGAGGACGTCCAGCCGGGACACGGAGGTCCCCATGGCGCTCTCTGATGACATGCCCATCGTGCACGTGGATCCCGTGACCCGGGTGGGGCCGGTGCTGCGCGGCCAGCGCGTGGGGGCGATCCAGCTTCCGCCGGGCGCGGTGACGCCTGTGGGGCAGCAGCTTCTGTCGGCCTGGCAGCGCCGGCGGGACCGGCGGAAAGGCTCCGCTGCCGAAACAGAGGAACCGCCGATGGAGGTGGATCCCCCGGAGACGTACGGGGAGCACGGCGAATTGCACCCCGCGCACGGCGGCCAGGAACCGGCCGGGCCCTGGGTGGATCTCACGGCCTGACCGGAACGAGAG
>JAKAMQ010000096.1 GCA_021812805.1 Acidobacteriota bacterium | reverse complement strand
GCTGGGCCTGGAGGTAGGCTACGGGCTCATCCCCATGCTGGATGTGAACCAGGGCGGGACGGTGCTGGAGCGCATCAAGGCCGTGCGCCGCCAGATGGCCCAGGAACTGGGCATCGTGGTGCCGCCGGTCCGCATCCGCGACAACCTGCAGCTGCCGCCCAACACCTACCGCATCCTCCTGCGGGGCGAGGAAATCGCCCGGGCCGACCTCCTGCCGAACCAGTTCATGGCCATGAATCCGGGCACCGCCACGGAGGATCTGCCCGGCGCGGTCGCCAAGGAGCCCGCCTTCGGACTGCCCGCCTACTGGATCCCCGAGGGCATGAAGGACCGGGCCCAGATGATCGGCTACACCGTGGTGGAGCCCGCGACGGTGCTCACGACCCACCTCTCCGAGCTCATCAAGCAGCACGCGCCGGAACTCCTCGGCCGCAGCGAAGTCCAGCACCTCCTGGACACCCTGAAGGAATCCACGCCGCGGCTGGTGGACGAGATCATTCCCAACCTGCTCACCGTCGGCCTGCTCCAGAAGGTCATGCAGAACCTCCTGCGGGAGCGCGTACCCGTGCGCGACCTGGGCCGCATCCTGGAAACGGCGGCAGACGCCGCGAGCATGACCAAGGATGTGGGCCTCATCACCGAGTACGTGCGGCAGGCCCTGGGCCGTGTGCTCACGGGGCCGCACCTTTCGGAGACCGGAGAACTGGGGGTTCTCGTCCTCGATCCCCAGATCGAGCAGACCCTCCAGGGCGGCATCGAGCAGACCGACCGGGGCAGCTTCCTGGCCCTGGAACCGAACCGCAGCCAGGAGGTGCTGGGCCGCATCGCCAACGGCATCGCCGCCATGCTCCCCGGCGCCCAGCCCGTGCTGCTCACCAGTCCCATCATCCGGCCCCATCTGCGCCGCCTGCTGGAACGGGCGCTGCCCCACCTCGTGGTGCTGAGCCACAGCGAAATCCCCTCCGACGTCCGCGTCGTGAACCTCGGAACCGTTTCATGAAGGGTGACCGATGCGTGTGAAGACTTTCGAAGCCGCCTCCATGCAGGAAGCCCTGGACACCGTGAAGCGCGAGATGGGCGAGGAGGCCTTCATCCTCTCCACCAAGACCCGCCGCCGGCCCTCGGCGCTGGGCCTGGGGGAGGAAGCGGTCATCGAGGTCACCGCCGCCGTGGACGATGCCGCCGCGCCGGCGCCCAGGAACCCGGCGGCGGAGGCCCCGGCCCTGACCTACGGCCTGCGTTCCCCCCTGGAGGCGTCCGCGCCCCGGACCGCCCGGGAGGCCCCCCGGCCCCAGGCCGGCCCTCCGGGGCCACCCGTGGACCTGCAGCCCCTGCGCCGCGAACTGCTGGAAATCAAGGGCGCCGTGGCCGCCCTCAAGGACAACGAGGCGCGGAACGCGACCATCCTCGGGGAGCTGGACCGCCTGAAGTCCATGCTCACCCGGCTCCAGCGCCAGGGCATGCCGCCCGCCCAGCTCCAGCTCCCCCCGAGCCTGCTGGACCTCTACAGCGATCTGGCCGCCAACGATGTCGAACCCATGCTCGCGCTCCGGCTCTGCGAATTCGCGCAGCGGGCCCTGGCCGAGCAGGAAGGCGATGCCGCCGCCGGGGCGGTGGATCCCGAGCGGGCCCGGCTCTACCTGCGGCGGGTCATCGCCGACTTCATCCCCGTGGCGCCCCCCATCCAGCTCGAACCCGGAAAGATGCAGGTGGCCGCCCTGGTCGGCCCCACCGGGGTGGGCAAGACCACCACCCTGGCCAAGCTCGCGGCCTACGCCCAACTCAAACTCAAGCAGAAGGTGGCGCTGATCACCCTGGACACCTACCGTCTGGCGGCGGTGGACCAGCTCCAGCAGTACGCCCAGATCCTCCAGGTGCCCATGCATGTGGCCCTGACGGTGGAGGATCTCCGCGGCGCCTTCCGTTTCTACCAGGACCGGGCCCTGGTGCTCATTGACACGCCGGGCCACAGCCCCAAGGACACGGAAACCCTGGGCCAGCTAAGGGCCCTGCTGGACGAGCTGCCCGGGGTGGAAACGCACCTGGTGCTGTCCGCGACCACCAAGCCGCGGGATCTGACCGAGATCGCCGCCCGCTACGAGCCCCTGCGCCCCACCCGGCTGCTCTTCACCAAGCTGGACGAGACCTCGACCTACGGCCCCATCCTCAGCACCCTGGTGCGGGTGAAGCGCCCCCTCAGCTACCTCGGCACGGGCCAGGAAGTGCCCGAAGCCCTCGAACTGGCCACCAGCCGTCGGGTGGCGGATCTCATCCTGCCCACCGCGAAGGAGGTTCAATGAACGACCAGGCCTCCCGCCTCCGCAGCATGGCCCAGGGGCACCGCGCCGATCCGCCCCTGTTCGCAGCCCGGGTGCTGGCGATCACCTCCGGCAAGGGCGGCGTGGGCAAGACCAACGTCGTGGCCGGTCTGGCCCAATCCCTGGCCCAGCAGGGCCAGCGGGTGGTGGTCATGGACGCGGACTTCGGCCTGGCCAACCTGGACATCCTGCTGGGACTGTCGCCCAAGTACACCCTGGAGCACGTGCTCCGCGGCGAGAAGGTGCTGGAGGAGATCCTCCTGGAAAGCACCTACGGTGTGCGGATCATCCCGGCCAGCAGTGGCATCCAGGAACTCACCCGCCTGGACACCGCCGCCGAGCTGCGCCTCGTGCAGGGGCTCCAGCGCGTGGCGGAAACCGCGGACTGGCTGCTCATTGACACCGCCGCGGGCATCCACGATTCCGTGCTGAAGCTGCTCATGGCGGCCCAGGAGGTGGTGCTGGTCACCACGCCGGAGCCCACCAGTCTTGTGGATGCCTATGCCATGGTGAAGGTGCTGCACCTCCGCGATGCCGCCAAGCCCCTCTGGCTGCTGATCAACAATGGCCAGAGCCTGGACGAGGCCCAAGAGACCGTGGAGCAGCTCCAGGCCGCCACGGAGCGCTTCCTGGGCAAGCAGCTCCGGGTGCTCGGCGTGGTCCCCTCGGATCCCCACGTGCTCCAGGCGGTGCGCCAGCAGAAGGGCGTGGTGGACCTCTTCCCGCGGAGCCCCGCGGCCCAGGCCTTCCGGGCCCTGTCCGGGCAGCTCCTGGGGCAGGTATCCTTGCAGCCCGATGGGTTTGCGGCATTCTGGAAGCAGCTTGCCTCGGATGATGCTCCCTAGCCCCCGGATCCCATGACCCCGTTTCCGAACCCGCCCGCCGATGCTGGCCCGCCGCCGAGCGATGATGCGCTCCGCGCCGCCGTCCAGTCGGCTCCCGCCGCGCTCCGCCCCTGGGCTGCGCTCGCGGCGGCCAAGGCCTACGGCAAGGGCCTGCCGCTGCATCCGGCCCAGGCCGCAGCGGGCCACGCGGAAGGCGACGAGGCGCCCGAGCCCTTCGATCGCGAGAACCGCGAACAGATCATCAAGGACTACGTGCCCCTGGTGAAGTTCGTGGCCCATCGCATCGCGTCGCGCCTGCCTTCCCATGTGGAGCTGGATGACCTCATCCACAGCGGCATCCTGGGCCTCATGGACGCCATCGAGAAGTTCGAGCCGGCGCGGAACATCAAGTTCAAGACCTACGCCGAGCTGCGGATCAAGGGCGCCATCCTGGACGGCCTGCGGGATCTGGACTGGGTGCCCCGCAGCCTCCGCCGCAAGAAGAAGGACATCGAAGGGGCCTACCACGATCTGGAACAGCAGATGGGCCGGGCCGCCACGGACGAGGAAGTGGCTGCCCACCTGGGCATCCCCCTCGACGACCTGCACAAGAGCCTCGACGACCTGAAGGGCGTGACCCTGGGCGCCTTCGTGGAGGCGGGCGAGGATGGCGAGGGCGAGAGCCTCATCAGCTTCGTGCCGGATCCGGATGCGGAGGATCCCCACCACACCTTCCAGGCGGCGGAGCTCAAAGCCATCCTCCGGGTGGCCGTGGAGGTGCTGCCCAAGAAGGAGAAGTTCGTGGTGCAGCTCTACTATTTCGACGAGCTGACCATGAAGGAAATCGGCACCCTCCTGAACATCACCGAGTCGCGGGTATCCCAATTGCATACCAAGGCCATGCTGCGGCTCCGGGGCAAGCTCCTGGAACAGCGCATCGAGGGGTAGCCCATGGCCAAGATCCTGAGCCAGGAAGAGGTTGATGCACTGTTGAAGTCCCACAGCCGGGCCGGGGCCAAGGCTCCGGCGGGCGCCGCACCCGAACGGGCCGCGCCTTCGGTCCAGGCAAAAAAAGCCCAGGCCCAGCGCAAAGTCACCCTCTACAACTTCCGCCGCCCCGACCGGGTCAGCCGGGAGCAGATGCGCTCCCTGCATTTCATGCACGACCGCTTCGCCCGCAACTTCTCCAGTTCGCTCAGCGCCTACCTGCGGACCATCACCGAGGTGAACCTGGTCAGCGTCGAGCAGCTCAGCTACCAGGAGTTCCTGCTCTCCGTGCCGGATCCCACCTGCTTCAACGCCATCTCCATCAAGCCCCTGGAGGGCGCCCTGGCGCTGGAGGTGAACCCGACGCTGGTGTTCCCCATCATTGACAAGATGCTGGGCGGCCCAGGGGAACCCCTGAAGCAGCTCCGCACCATGACGGATATCGAGCAGAGCATCTTCGACGGCATCCTCAAGCTGCTCCTGGAGGACATGCGCGAGTCCTGGCGCGGCATCGTGGATCTGGATTTCCGCATCCAGGCCCGGGAGACCAGCCCCCAGCTCATCCAGATCGTGGCCCCCAACGAGGTGGTGCTGCTGGTGGTCTTCGAGGTGAAGATGGGCCCGGTGAGCGGCATGGTCAACCTGGCCATCCCGAGCATCATCCTGGAGCCCATCTCCACCAAGTTCGACCAGGAGATGTTCACCGGCTACAAGAAGTCCTCCACCTTCGAGGAGGCCCGGCTGCTCATGACCAGCCTGAAGCGCTGCCCCATGGAGGCCGCCGCGGAGATCCGGGGCACCAGCCTGCGGATGGAGGAGGTGCTCCAGCTCAAGCCGGGCGACCTGATCCCCCTCACCAAACGCTTCGATGCGGAGCTGGACCTGGTGGTGGATGGACTCCCCCGCTTCACGGGCTTCGTGGCCCTGGATCCCAACGAGAAACGCGTCTTCCAAGTGACCGGCAGCCGGTCGGAGGGGTGAGCCATGGATGCCCGCGACACCGAGTTCTTCCAGAAAGTGGGGAGCGCCTTTGCGGAAAGCATGGCCTCCGTGTTCTCCATGCTCACCGGCCGCGAATTCCAGCTGACCTCCTCCCCAGGCGAATCGCTGCAACCCGCCGCCGTGGCCGCCCTGCATGAGGGCTCCACCATCCTGGTGAAGGCCCACTACCAGAAGGGGCTGAACGGCACGCTGGTCTTCACCCTGCCCCTGAAGGAAGGCACCATGCTGGTAGACCTGATGCTCGGCGGCGAAGGCGCGCCCGCTGAGGCACTGGAAGGGGATTCCAAGGACGCCCTGGCGGAGACCTTCAACCAGGTGATGGGCAGTGCCAATCAGACCCTGTCCGACCTGGCCGGGGAAACCCTGTCCATCGCCAATGTGGACATTCTCGCGGCGGAACCGGCGGCCCTGGCCGAACCCCTGGGCGCGGGCCCCTTCCAGGACGTGCCCCTCGCCACGACCCAGGACAGCCTGAAGACCACCATCCACCTGCTGGTCCCCGATCTCCTGCTCCAGCAGATGAAGCGCAAGCTGGGGCTGGCGGAAGCGCCCCCGCCCCTCCCGGAACCCGCGCCCGCGCCCGCCACGAACTCGGTCTCGGCCAGCCTGACCGCCCCGCCCCGCCAGGCCCCTGCCGCCACGGGCCCGGCGGTGCCCATGGATACCGGCAACCTGGATCTGCTCCTGGATATCCAGCTGCCCGTGGTGGTCCGCATGGGCCAGACCGAGATGGCGATGGGCGAACTGCTGAAGCTCACGCCCGGCTCCATCCTGGAACTGAACCGCAGCGCCGATGCCCCCGTGGAGCTGCTGGTGAACGGCAAGCTCATCGCCAAGGGCGAAGTGGTGGTCGTGGATGGCAATTTCGCCTTCCGGATCACCGAGATCGAGAGCCGCGCCAATCGCATCCGCAGCCTGGGCTGACACGGACGCCCCGCCCCCGCTAAGCTGGGAGCATGACGCTCCGCCTCCTCCTGATTGGTCTGCTTGTCGGCTTTGCGGGAGGGCTCTTCGGCAAGGGGGGCAGCGCGGTGGCCACGCCCCTGCTCCAGCTGGCGGGTGTGCCCGCCTTCTTCGCCGTGGCCTCGCCCCTGCCCGCCACCATTCCCGGCACCCTGGTCGCCAGCCTCGCCTACCTCAAGGAGGGACTGTACGACCGCCAGGTGGTGTTCTGGAGCATCCTCGTCGGCATTCCCGCCACGATCGCGGGGGCCCTGGCCACCCATTGGGTGGGCGGCAATGCCCTGCTCCTGATGAGCAACCTCGTCATCGCCAGCCTGGGTTTCTCCTTCCTGGTGCATCCCACCACGACCCACGGTGACCCTATCCCCCTCGCGGAAGGACCGAAGCGGACCCTCAGCGCCCTCGTGGGTCTGGTGGTCGGCTTCCTGTCCGGCCTGCTCGCCAATGCCGGCGGCTTTCTTCTGGCCCCGCTGTACGCCCGCATCCTCCGCCTGCCCCTGAAAACCGCCTTCGCCTGCTCCCTGGTGGCCTCCGCCGCCCTGGCCGTGCCCGGCACGGTGGTGCATGTGGCGATGGGGCACGTCTCCTGGCACATCGTCCTCATCTTCGGCCTGGGCTCGATTCCCCTGTCCTACCTGGGCGCCCGCACCGCGGTCCGCATGAACATCAAGGTGCTGGAGCCCATCTTCGGCATCGTGCTGCTGGTGATCGGGGTGCTCGGCGCCGCCGACAGCCTGGGGTGGCGCCTCCACCTGTAGCCCGGGCGCCACGGGGCGTGGCGCGTCCACCCCATTGGCCCCCGTCCCCCGGCCCGCTAGGGTGGAACTCAACCAGGGCGGGAGGTCCGGCATGTGCGGCATCGTGGGGTACATCGGCCAGCAGGGCGCGGCGTCCATCCTGGTGAACGGCCTGCGGGCGCTGGAGTACCGGGGCTACGACAGCGCCGGCATCGCCCTCGCGGGCGCCAGCGGCGATCTCCGGGTGCTGCGGGCCTCCGGCAAGCTCTCGAATCTGGCCAGCCGGGTGGATTTCGCCGATCCCGCCTCGGTGGGCATCGGTCACACGCGCTGGGCCACCCACGGCCGGCCCACGGAAGAGAATGCCCACCCCCACCGCAGCGGCGACGGCCAGGTGGTCGCCGTCCACAACGGCATCTTCGAGAACTTCCTGGAGCTCCGCGAGGAACTTCGCACCGCCGGCGAGACCTTCCAATCCGAGACGGACACGGAGTGCTTTCCGGTCATGGTGGCCCACCTCATGAAGGCGGGCCGCGACTTCCCGGGGGCCTTCCGGGAGGCCGTGGGCCGCATGAAGGGCATCTACGCCCTGGCCTGCCTCCACGCGGGAGATCCGGACCGCATCCTCGCCGCCCGCAGCGGCCCCCCGCTGGTCATCGGCCTGGGCGAGGGCGAGGTGTTCCTGGCTTCGGATGTGGTGCCGCTGCTGCCCCACACCCGCCGCGTGATCTTCCTGGAGGATGGCGATCTGGCCGAGCTGACCCGCGACGGGGCACGGCTCACGGACCTCGCGGGCAACCCGGTCCAGCGGCCCGTCCACACCATCCCCTACGATCCCGTGGCGGCCGAGAAGGGCGGCTACAAGCACTTCATGCAGAAGGAGATCTTCGAGCAGCCCGAGGCGATCTCCAACACCCTGCTGAACCGCCTGCCCCTGGACGGGGAACCCATTCCGCTGGATCTCCCCTTCACGGAGACCGAACTGGGCGGCCTTTCCCGCATCCATATCGTGGCCTGCGGCACCAGCTGGCACGCGGGCCTCGTGGGCAAGTTCCTCATCGAGCAGCTGAGCCGCGTGGCCGTGGAAGTGGATTACGCCAGCGAGTACCGCTACCGCGAGCCCGTCATCCAGCCGGGCACCCTGATCATCGGCATCACCCAGAGTGGCGAGACAGCCGATACCCTGGCCGCCATGAAGGAAGCGGCGGCCCGCGGCGCGCGCACCCTGGCCATCTGCAATGTCATGGGCTCCACCGCCACGCGCCAGGCCGAGGCCACCCTCCTCACCCACGCCGGGCCCGAGATCGGCGTGGCCTCCACCAAGGCCTTCACCACCCAGCTGGCCGTCCTCACCCTGCTGGCCCTGAAGCTGGGCGAGGCCAAGGGCACCCTGGACCGGGCCCTCAGGACCGGCCTCCTCCAGGGCCTGCGGGAACTGCCCGCCCACCTGGAACGCATGAACGCCCTGGAGCCGCAGATCCTCCGGTGGGCCCAGCGCTGGAAGGATGCGGACGACTTCCTCTACCTGGGCCGGGGCCCCTGCTATCCCATCGCCCTGGAAGGGGCCCTGAAGCTCAAGGAGATCTCCTACATCCATGCCGAGGGCTACCCCGCCGGCGAGATGAAGCACGGCCCCATCGCCCTGATTGACAAGAACCTCCCCGTGGTGGCCCTCATGCCGCAGGACGCCCACCGGGACAAGACCCTCAGCAACCTCCAGGAAGCCGCCGCCCGCGATGGCCGCATCCTCGCCCTGGTCACCCATGGCGACCGGGGCCTGGACCGCATCGCCGAGGACGTCCTCGAGATCCCCGCCGTCCATCCCTGGCTGGCCCCCATCCTCTACGCCGTCCCGCTCCAGCTCCTGGCCTACCACATCGCGGTCCTCCGCGGCTGCGACGTGGACCAGCCGCGCAACCTCGCCAAGAGCGTCACCGTCGAGTGAGCCTCGACAGCCGCCCCCATTCCGCTAGAATGGACCTTCACGCTGGCGCGTAGCTCAGGGGTAGAGCACTACCTTGACACGGTAGGGGTCGGCGGTTCGAGACCGCCCGCGCCAACCAGCAAGTCATGAGAGGCTAGAATCTTACGGTTCTAGCCTTTCTCTTTGTATCTCGCTATGTACATCACGCGTACAAAAGTCCAGGCTGGACGCCCCTGGTCGTTCCTGAACGAAACACCATGGACCATTCCACAGGTCTGACCTTCAAGGCACAGCTGATCAACCTCGGCCGGCTTCCTGACAGAGACTCGAGGCGCCGAGGAGGACGGAGGTTGAAAGAGAGCGACGGGTGAGGCAAACCGAGCCAAGTGGGCATGCTTGCATCGGTACTCGCCGCTCTGAAGTTGGAATGGGAATGAACGGGTGAAGGGAATGGTCTGCTGGGTGAATCCGCTTCGTGGATTCCGTCCTATCCTTCCTCCGCTCCGCGGTGGTCGGAGGGTCGAGACCGCCCGCGCCAACCCGCCCAAGGCCGCCGACAGGCGGCCTTGGCTCAGGCCTGCCCGGAATCTTCGGCCTGGGCCTGCAACATGGCCTTGATCTGCCGCTTGCCCAGAGACCGGAGGGCAGCGATCCCAGCCAGCTGTGCCGGGCGGGGGCGCGCCTTGCCGGACTCCCAGTTGTAGACGGTCTGCGAGGAAACGCCGAGCAGTGTGCCCACCTCAGCGGCCGTGAGGCCCAGCTTCTGGCGCCGGCTGGCAAAGCCCTTGGCGGTGAACCGCAGGCGGGCCCCCTCCGGAGGAGCCTCCGCCCGCTGGGCCCGATGCGCGGTGGACCGGCCCAGGCGCGCAGTGGCTTTCTCGAGTTCACCGAGCTGCCGCTTCAGCGCGACGATCTCGGCACGCTGGCGGGCCAGGGCACTCTTGAGGGACTCCGTGGCGCTTCGAACTTCCTTCCGGGCCAGACGCTGGATTTCCTTTTTCATCACCACGGCGATGTTGGTCATCGGCTGTTCCCTCCAGAGATATCCAACCCGGTCCGGTCTTCCCCGGGCCCTTGCCTGCCGATTCTTGCAGCTTTCAACACGAACGTCTCACATGGTGCCATGTCGCGCCTGCATCGGCTTCATCGCCTCGTCGTTGGGAGCCCTGAAACAGGGGCTCGCCCTACCGGCAGCCGGCCGATTCGAGCTCCACCCGATCGCACCCCACAGACAGACGGCCGGGAACACCCGGCCGTCGGTCCTGGTGCGCAGGGCCGGATCAGGCCAGCACGGCCTCGAGCTGGTCCACGGCCCAGTCAATCTGCTCCCTGGTGATGACGAGGGGCGGGGCCAGGCGGATGGTGTTCTCGTGGGTGTCCTTGCAGAGCATGCCGCGGTCCTTGAGGGCGTAGCAGTACTTGCGGGCGCCGCCGGTCCCGGGCTTCAGCTCCACGCCAGCCCAGAGGCCGATGCAGCGGATCTCCTTCACCTTGTCGGTCTTCAGGGCCTTGAGGCGGGCCTCGAAGTGCTTGCCGAGTTCCGCCGTCTTTTCCACCAGCCGCTCGTCCACCAGCACATCCAGGGCGGCGGAGGCCACGGCGCAGGCCAGGGGGTTGCCGCCGTAGGTGGAGCCGTGGATGCCGGGGGTGAAGACATCCATCACCGCATCATCGGCCAGGAAGGCGCTGACGGGGTAGTAGCCGCCGCTGAGGGCCTTGCCGATGGTGATGCCATCGGGGCGGATGCCCTCATGCTGGAACGCGAACAGCTTGCCCGTGCGACCCAGGCCGGACTGGATCTCGTCGAGGACGAGCAGGCAGTTGTTCTGGGTGGCCAGGTCGCGCAGGCCCTTCAGGAAGCCCTTGGGCGGAATCACCACGCCGCCCTCGCCC
>JAKAMQ010000095.1 GCA_021812805.1 Acidobacteriota bacterium | reverse complement strand
ACGAGTTCACGCTGCTCTGTGACGATATCCGCCAGGAGATGGGCGGCAAGACCTCGCTGATGGGCCTGTACGACCACCACATCGTGGTGCCCCAGGTGCCCTTCACGCTGCCCAAGGTGTGCTTCTACACCCGTTTCTCCCGCATGGACGGGCAGTTCAAGTTCGGGTTCTCCATCATCAGCCCCAACGGCGACCGCAAGGACGTGATCCGCGACAGCGATGTGCAGATCCCCGATGGCGCCAAGGAAGGCAC
The DNA here is from genome assembly GCA_021812805.1 of Acidobacteriota bacterium. GTDB lineage: Bacteria > Acidobacteriota > Holophagae > Holophagales > Holophagaceae > Geothrix. The sequence goes on along the minus strand of JAKAMQ010000095.1, from coordinate 10,437 downwards.
CTTCAACGTCATCGCCAGCCCCTTCGAGGTGGCCGGGGAAGGGCTCTACGAGGTGGTCATCTCCCTGACCAAGGGCGCCGACCGCTTCGAGTACGTCTACAAGTTCGCCATCTCCGACGCCAGCCGCCTCCAGGCCGAGTACGAGAAGGCCATGGCCGCCCAGCAGGCCGGGAACTGATCCTTCCGCAGACCCCGGAACGGCGCCCCCCGGGGCGCCGTTCCTTTTAGACTGGGCCAGGGAACCATGTCCGACGACCGCTATGCCAAGCAACGCATCTTTCTCGGAGTCGAGGCGGATGCGTCGCTGCGCGCCAAGCGCGTGGCGGTGCTCGGCCTCGGTGCCCTGGGTTCGGTCATCGCGCCCTGGCTGGCCCGGGCGGGCGTGGGGCATCTCACCCTCATTGACCGCGATCTGGTCGAGGCCAGCAACCTCCAGCGGCAGCTGCTGTACGGCGAGACCGACCTGGGCCGGCCCAAGGCGGAGGTGGCCGCCCAGCGGCTGGCGGAGGCCAACGCCACGGTCGAGCTGCGCCCCGTGGTGGCCGATCTCACCAGCGGCAACGCCCGGGAGCTGCTGTCCGGCTTCGATCTGCTCTGCGACGGCACGGACAACTTCGAGGCCCGCTTCCTCCTCAACGATGTCGCCCTCCTCACGGGGACGCCCTGGATCTATGCCGGCGCCATCGGGGGCGAGGGCGTGGTGTGGCCCCTCCACCCGCCGCGCACGCCCTGCCTCCGCTGCCTGATCGAGGAGCCGCCCGCGGGCGGGGACGTGGACACCTGCGACAGCGCGGGGGTGCTCGGCCCCGCCGTGGGCGTCATCGGCAGCTGGGCCGCCCTGGAGGCCCTCAAGGTACTCACGGGCAAGGCCCCCCACGCCGGCCTGGCCCGCTTCGACTTCTGGCAGGATGAGCGCCAGTTCCTCAAGCCCCCGACGACCCGCTGCCGTTTCTGCACCGAGCGGATCACAGAGTTCCTCGATGCCCGCTGGACCCTCAAGGCCACCCCCCTGTGCGGCCTGGAGGGCGTGCAGATCCGCGTGAACCCACCCGGCAGGCTCGACCTCGGAGCCTTGAAAAGCCGGCTCGAAGCCCGCACCCGCAGCCCCTGGAAACAGGCGGGGCTGCTGCTGAAGGGACAGGAGGGCCCCGATGAGATCACCCTCTTCGCCGATGGCCGCGCCCTGGTCCATGGCCCCATGACCCCGGAGCGGGCCCGGAGCTGGTACGCCGAAGTCGTGGGCAGCTGATCCCCGCCTCTGCTACCCTGCCAGCCACATGGCCGAGCCGAATCCCTACGACACCGGCTCCTTCCCGATGGAGGAGATCCTCGCCCGCCTGGAGGCAGGCTGGCTGACGGTGACGCGCACCCAGGAGGGCTCCCGCCTGGAGCTGCATCACGCCGCGGCGCCGGAGGAGGATCGGCGCCAGCGGGAGAATGCACCGCCCCTGGGTGTGGAACGCCGCCGCTTCGCGCCCCTGCCCCTGCCCACGCTGTTCCCCGAGAAGGGCCCGATCCTGCTGCTGGTGGTGGGCGGGTTCGCCACCGAACGCGACTTGAAGGAGGCCACCCCCTTCTGGAAGGATGACCGCCGCGGCGGCTCCCTGCTCTGGCAGGCCCTCGACCGGGCGGGCCTCGTCGTCCGACCCGAGCAGCGAAAGGCCCTGGGCCAGGGCGGCTTCTGGGAGGCGGCGCCCCCCCGCACCCAGGGCCTCGCCATGACCTACGCCGGGTTCCAACCCGAGGGACAGGCCGTGCCCTTCCATCATGTCGCCCACCGGTGGAACCAGCATCGCCTGCAGACCCTGGTGGAAGGCTGCTGGGAACGGTCCATGGATCGCCTGAAGGTGCTCGCCCTGGGCGAGAGCGCCCGCTTCGTCATGGGCGCCGTTCTCCATGACCTGTCCAGCGTCCCGCTGCTCGGCCTCTCCTCGCCCGACCGCGAGACGCTGGAGGCCCTGCGCCTCGGCCACCCCGAGGCCGCCGAATTCTGGATCGAATGGGCCGCGGATCTGCTGGCCATCGGGCGGAGTTGACGGATTGAAGAAGCTCCTCCTCGCCTCCCGCAACCCCGGCAAGCTCCGCGAGTTCGCGGACCTGTTGCCGGGCCTCACCCTGGTGCCCTGGCCCGCGAACGCGCCGGAACTGCCCGAAACCGGGGCCTTTTTCTCGGTATCGCCTGCGGCGATACGCGAGACCTCGGGCTCGTGGCGACATCCCCATTCCAATCTCTACTCCGCCTCATCCTCGGTCGCGCCATGAAACTCCTGCTCGCCTCCTCCAATGAAGGGAAGCTGGCGGAATTCCGCCAGCTTCTGAGCAGCTTTGACCTCCTGCCCTGGCCCAAGGGCGCTCCCTCCATGCCCGAGACCGGCGCCTTTTTCCAGGACAACGCCCTGCAGAAGGCGGAAGGTGCGCGCGCCTGGTGGCGGGCCCACGGGCCGGAGCCCGTGGATGCGGTGCTGGCGGACGATTCGGGCCTCTGCGTGGACGCCCTCTGGGGCGGCCCCGGCGTGCTCAGCGCCCGCTTCGCGCCGGACCTGGCCACCTATGCGGAGAAGAACCGCCGGCTCCTGTCCATGCTGCCGGGGGACGCCCCCCGCACCGCCCGGTTCGTGTGCGTCCTCGCCTGCGCGCCCCTGGATGGACCGGCCTTCACCGTGGGGGCTGCCGTCGAGGGTTCCCTGGCCCCCGAACCGCGCGGCAACGGCGGCTTCGGCTACGATCCCATCTTTATCCCTGATGGCCACGACAGCACCTTCGGCGAGCTGCCCTCCGGCGTGAAGCACACCCTCAGCCACCGGGCGCGGGCCTGCGCCCTGCTACGGAGCCGCCTGCAGGGATGAACCCGCCTGCATCCCCTCCTCCCGCAGCTTCAAGGCGTCCTGGTAGGCGGCGAGGACGGCGGTACGGACGCGGAGGTAGGAGCTGTCGGTGACTTTGGTGTTGAAGGTGAGGGTGGCCACCACATAGTCGCGGCCATCGGGCAGGGCCTGGGGCGTGCTGATCTGGATCTGGGGCGGCATGATCGCCGACGAACTGCCCTCGCGCAGCCGCACGGAGAGCGCCTCGCCCCAGGCCTGGAGGCGCGGGGTGAGGGCCAGGGCCTCGGCCGGAGATGCCACCATGATCCGGGCGTACAGGGTGAAAAACAGCCGCAATTGGGGCGGGTCGAAGGAATGGTTCAGGTAGCCCGACAGGCTGGCGATCTGCTGGAAGTCCTTCAGCAGGGCCTGGAGCTTGGGGCTCGCCTGGGCCTGGATCATCCGCGCGCCCCGTACCCGTACTTCGAAACCAGCAGGTCCAGGCGGCGGCGGGCCTCATCGGCGACGTGCTCCGGAGCCGTGAAGAGGGCGGCCTTGAGGGATTCGCCGCAGGCGCAGGTCCGGGGGGCGCCCGCGAGGGCGGGCACAGCGGCCCGCAGCAGGGCCTGGGCCTTGTCCACGTTGGCATGCATCACGTCCAGCACCGAGGCCGCATCCACCGCCTCCTCGCCTTCCCGCCAGGCATCGTAGTCCGTGACCAGCGCGAGGCAGGCGTAGCAAAGCTCGGCCTCCCGGGCCAACTTGGCTTCCGTCACCTGGGTCATGCCGATGAGGTCGGCGCCCCAGCCCTGGTGCAGGCGGCTCTCGGCGCGGGTGGAGAAGGCGGGGCCTTCCATGCAGACGTAGGTGGCGCCGTCCTCCAGGGGCAGGCCCAGGCGGCGGCCTGCGGCCATCAGGGCCTCCGAGAGGTGGGCGCAGGTGGGCTCGGCGAACCCCACGTGGGCCACGAGTCCCTCCCCGAAGAAGGTGTCCTTCCGGTGTTTCGTCTTGTCCACGAACTGCCGGGCAAGGCGCAGGTCGCCGGGCCTGTGCCGGGCCTGGAGGCTGCCCACGGCGGAAACGGACAGGAGCCGTTCGACGCCGAGGTATTTGAGGGCCCAGAGGTTGGCCCGGTAGGGTACCTCGGTGGGGGTGAAGCGGTGGCCTTCGCCGTGGCGAGCCAGGAACGCCACGGGTGCCCCGTCGAGGGTGCCCAGATGCACGGGGCCCGAGGGCGCGCCGAAGGGGGTCTGGACCAGTTCGGTCCGCTCCAGAACCAGCCCTGCCATCCGATAAAGCCCGCTGCCGCCGATGATGCCGATGGGTGTGCGCATGGGCTCATTGTATCTGCTTGCCTGGAAGCGCCCGGCTGTGGTTCTCTGGGGATCCTGACATCGTGTGCTGGATGTTCGGGAAGCAGGTGCGAAGCCTGCGCTGCCCCGCAACGGTATGCACCGCGCCTCCCCAGGCGCGAGACCTTCAAGCCCGAGCCACTGGGAATCGTCCCGGGAAGGCGAGGGGGGCGCCGAAAGGCCCCGGTCGCGTGCGAGCCCGGAGACCGGTCCAACACCTCAACCCCCTGTCGCGGGCACAGGGTGGGGTTTGGTTCCCTGGGAACCAGCTCCCCTCCGCGGCTTCATGCGTGGAGGCATGAATGGGTTTCCCGAGGTACACCTTCCTTCTGGCGGCGGCGTCCGCGCTCGTCTGGGCCGGCGATCCGGCTCCCCCGACCCCGCCGGGGGCCACCGTCACCGTGAGCGCCGAGGCCCAGCCTGTGGCCATTGTCCGCACACCCGCCCCGGTTCTCGTGGTGGAGGCCGCCGAGATCCAGCGCCTGGGGGTGCGCACCCTGGGCGACCTCATCGCGGCGGTCGAACCTGGCGCCGTGATGCCCACCGGCGCCACCGGCGCCCAGACCTCGGCCTTCCTCAACGGCACCCTCAGCCGCAATGTGGTGGTGCTGCTGGACGGCATGCGGCTGAACGATCCCACGGCCGTGAGTCCCGACCTGGGCACCCTCAGCCTGGCGGGGATCGAGCGGGTGGAGCTGGTGCTGGGCCCCGCCTCCGTGCTCTACGGCAGCGATGCCATCGGCGGCGTCATCGCCCTCACCAGCTATGGCCGCGGCGCCGAGGGCGCCCACGGCGAGGTGGGCCTGAAGGCGGGCACGGACGTGCTGCGCGGCGGATCGGCCCGGATCCAGTTGGCCGGACACCCGGGCTGGATCAGCGCCGGGGCCGAGGCGCTCCGCCAGGATAACGGCCTGCCGGATGACCTCTTCCACCAGGCCGGCGGCTTCCTGCGGATGGGCACCCAGCTGGGCGGGGCGGACCTCACGGCCTTCTACCGCAACGCCGGTCAGACCGCCTCCCTGCCCTTCAACACCGCCGGCTGGCCCGCCGTACGGATCTACGATCCCAGCCGCGAGACCCATGCCCGCCAGGAGACCTGGGGGGCCAGCCTCCGCTGGCCGCTGACCCCCTCCCTGCTGCTGGAGGACACCCTGCAGACCGAGTCCGGCAGCACCGGGGATCCGGTGGACCTGGCCCCGCGCCAGCAGGTGCTCCGCACCTTCCGCCGGGTGGAGGAGCAGCTCACGCTGACCTGGACGCCCGTGCCGGTCTTCCGCCTCTCGGGCCGCGCCGAGGGCCGGGTGGACACAGCCCACGCGACGAACTACTACGATCCGAACACCTACGCCGCGACGCCCTATCGTGGCGAGGGGCACGACCTGGCCGCGGCGCTGGAGGCGCGCTGGACCCTGGCAGAGGGCCTGGACTGGGTGGCAGGCCTGCGGCGCGATGGCGCCCACCGGGATCTCACGCGCCTGGACACCGGGGTGCGCAGCCGCGCGGGAGGCGCCGAGGCGGGCACCTGGCGCACGGGTCTGAACTGGCGGCTGGCTCCGGCCCTGAGGCTCTACGCCAGCGCCGGACAGGGGTTCCGCATGCCCAACACCGTGGAATTCGCCTTGAACGCCCAGGCCGAGACCCAGGATGGCACGGCCTATCCGATCCTGCCCGAACGGAGCCGCACGCTCCAGGCCGGGGCCACGGGCCGGTTCGCCGGACACTGGGAGTACCGCCTAGAGGCCCAGCGCACCCGCATCGAAAGCCTGCTGGCCTACGTCTACGACACCAGCTTCGCTTTTCCGCCCCTCTTCACCTCCCACTACGCCAACCAGGGCGCCATCCGCGCCCAGAGCCTCGAAGGCGCGCTGGGCTGGCGGGGCGGGAGCACGCTGGCTTATGGCTGGGATCTGACCCTGCGCAGCCAGGAAACCCGCGACCTCGATACGCCGCAAGCGCCCTTCGGCAGCAGCGCGGACACCGCCATCCTGCGCCATCCCTTCTTCACCGGCGCCCTCAGCGCCTTCCTCCAGTCCGAGGATTGGCGGGCCGATGTCCGCTTCGCCCACGTGGGACCGCGCTACGACCTGAACGACACCACCTATGCCGTCATCGCGCCCGGGAAGCCCTACCGGGAGCTGGCCGTGGGCCTTTCCCGGACCCTCGGGAAGAGCGTCACCGTGGCCCTGCGCGGCGAGCATCTGCTCCAGCCGCGGCAGAGCGTGCCGGACTGGCTGGCGGGCCGCTACGATGGCAACGGCGACGCGGCCTTGGTCTACGGGTTCCCGGCGCCCTTCCCCCGCTGGACCCTGTCCGCCACCTGGACCTTCTGATGCGCCCTTTCCGCTTCCTTCTGCTGTTCCTGGCGCTCCTCCCCCTCGCCGCGGCGCCGCCGCGGCGGGTGGTGAGCCAGGCGGTGGGCACCGACGAACTGCTGATGGCCCTGGCGGCGCCGGGCCAGATCGCGGCCCTCAGCAACCTGGGCCGCGACGCCCGCTACAGCCCCGTGGCCAGCCAGGCCCAGTCCTATCCGACCCTGAAGGACAGCGATGCGGAAAGCGTCCTGGTGTTCCATCCAGACCTGGTGCTGGCGGCCAGCTACACCCGCCCCGAAACCCTCGCCCTGTTGCGACGGGCCGGGGTCCGGCTCCTGGTGCTGGACCATTTCGATTCCCTGGAGGATGTGTACGCGGACCTGCGTCTCCTGGGCCATGCGCTGGGACGGGACGCCCAGGCCGAAGCCCTCATCGCCCAGAGCCGGGCCCGCGTCGCGGCCCTGGCGAAGCGCCTCCAGGGCGTGCGCCCGGTGCGGGTCCTGGCCGCGAGCATCTACCCCTTCACCGCGGGCTCCGGCACCACCTTCCAGGATCTCTGCGACCACGCCGGGGCCATCAACGTGGCCGCCGTGGCGGGCCTGAAAGGCCATCAGCCCACACCTTCGGAACTCCTGCTGGCCTGGAATCCCGAGGTGCTGGTGGCGGACGATGAACCGGACATCCTCGCCCGTCTGGCCCAGATTCCGGCCTACCGCCTGCTGCCCGCCTTCCAGTCCGGGCACGTGGTGCGCCTGCCGGAAGCCCTGCTGTCCAGTGTGTCCCAGTACCGCATTGACGCCTACGAAGCCCTGGCCCGCGCCCTGCATCCGGAGCGCTTCAAGTGAAGACCCGGGCCGCCCTGCCCCTGCTGGGGCTGCTCCTGGCAGCCGCGTTCCTGGCTTCCCTGGCTTTCGGGGAGCTGCGGCTCGGGCCCATGCAGGTGCTGGACGCGCTGGTGGGCCGGGGCGACAGCCTCTCCCGCACCATCGTGTGGGATTTCCGCCTGCCCCGCACGCTGGTGGGCCTGGCCGCGGGGGCGGCGCTGGCCGCCAGCGGCGTGGTGATGCAGGCCTTCTTCCGCAATCCGCTGGCCGATCCCGGTCTGCTGGGCGTGAGCAGCGGCGGGGCGCTGGGTGCCGTGGCCGTGCTGGCCCTGGGCCCCTCCCTGGGCCTGGCGGCGGCCTCCATCTGGACCCTTCCGGTCGCCTCCGTCGCGGGGGCCTTCGTCGCCACCGGGGCCGTCATCCTCCTGGCGGAGCGGGGGGCGGGCACGGAGCGGCTGCTGCTCTCTGGCGTGGCCCTCAACGCCCTCCTGGGCGCCGGCACCAGCTTCCTCCTCACGATCAGCGCGGGGCACTTCGAGGTGAACGCCCAGATCCTCTTCTGGCTCATGGGCGGTCTGGAAAACCGCAGCTGGGAGCATGTCTGGATGGGCGTTCCCATCATCCTGCTGGGCTGCCTCCTGCTGCTGCCCATGGGCCGGGCCCTGAACCTGCTGAGCCTGGGTGAGCAGAGCGCCCAGAGCCTCGGCGTGGACGTGCGGCGCCTGCGGCGGAGGCTGATCGTCCTGGCCACCGTCCTCACGGCCCTGGCCACGGCCATCGGCGGCATCATCGGCTTCGTGGGCCTGGTGGTGCCCCATGCGCTGCGCCTGGTCTTCGGCCCGGACCACCGGCGCCTCCTTCCCTATTCCATGCTGGGCGGCGCGGCCTTCCTGCTGGCCTGCGATCTGGTGACCCGTCTCTTCCCCATCGGCCTGCGCCTGGGCGTGGTCACCGCCGTGGTGGGCGGGCCCTTCTTCCTCTGGCTGCTGCGGAGAGCCCGGTGACCCCCGCCCTCCAGGCCACGGCCCTGACGGTGCCCGGCCGGCTGGCCAAGGTATCGCTGGCCCTGGGCCCTGCCGAGTTGGTGGCGGTGGTGGGGCCCAACGGCGCGGGCAAATCCACGCTGATGCAGGCCCTGGCCGGCCTCCTGCCCGCCAGCGGCGACATCCTCTGGAATGGACAATCCCTGCCCCGGATCCCCGCGCAGGAACGCGGCCGCCGCCTGGCCTGGATGGGACAGGAAGCCCTTTTCGAGTTCGGCTTCCCGGTCCGGGAGGTGGTGGCTCAGGGGCGCTTTGCCTGGGGCGATGATCCCGCCGGCGTGGCCGAGGCCCTGGCCGCCATGGACCTCGTGGATCTCGGGGACCGCCCCGTCACCCGCCTCTCCGGTGGCGAGCGGCACCGGGTGATCCTGGCGCGGGCCTTGGCCACCCAGGCGCCGCTCCAGCTGTGGGACGAGCCGGTGGCCCAGCTCGATGTGCGCCATGCCCTGGAGGTCTACCGCCTGGCCCGGCAGCTGGTGGAGCGCGGGAACACGGTCCTGGTCAGCCTCCACGACATCCGCGCCGCCTACCGCTTCGACCGCGTCCTGGTGCTGGACCGGGGCCGCCTCGTGGGTGATGGTCCGCCCCACGCGGTGCTCACCGCCGACCTCATCCGTACGGTGTTCCGGGTGGAGGCCACCTTCACCACGTCCCTCGTGCCCGAATTGCCCGCCGGCCCAGGCTGAGGCGCGGGACGGCCCCGTGTTTCACCTAGGCGTTCCGGCGCTTCCATGTTCTGCTGGAAGGCTGCCCGGCGTTTGAAGGACGCGGGGCCCAGGAGGCCACATGGCACGCATCGAACGCGAATGGCAGGCGGAGCAGGAGGGTGCCGCGCTGGCCACGGAAGTGCACCGGGTGCTGGTGGTGAGCCACCGGCAGGCCAAGGGCTTCATTGATGGCCGCTGTGTCACCGTCAACGACACCACCGCTGAGACCTACGGACTCCGCCTCAAGGCCGGGGACCGGGTGAAGGTGAGCTTCGATCCCGAGCGCACCTACGAGGTGCTGCCCGCGCCCCGGAAGCTGCAGTCCGGCCCCTTCGAGACGCTCTGGGAGGACGCGCACCTGCTCTTCGTGCACAAACCCGCGGGGCTCCTCACCGTGCCCGCCGAGCAGGGCGGTGAGCCCAGTCTGGCTGAAGCCATCACCGAATCCTACCGGCGCCGCGGCTTCAAGCGTTTCCAGCTCTACATCGTGCACCGCCTCGACCGCTTCACCTCGGGTGTGCTCGTTTTCGCCAAGACCCCTGAAGCCTTGCATGGCCTGAAGAAGATGTTCGAGCTGCACAAGCTGCAGCGGGTCTACCGCGCCGTGCTGGTGGGCGAGCTGCCGGAGAACAGCGGCACCCTGGCGGGCCACCTCATCGAGCACGCCAAGTCCCTGAAGATGTCCGTGGCCAAGGAGCGCAAGGGCCACGGCGGCAAGCGCATGCCCCCCGGCGCCAAGGAAGCTGTCACCCACTACCGCGTGGTGGAGCGTCTGCCCGGCCACACCGTCGTGGAGGTGCGCCTGGAGACCGGCCGCCGCAACCAGATCCGCGTGCAGTTCGCCGACAAGGGATACCCGCTGCTGGGCGATCAGGTCTATGGCACAGAGAGCCCGCTGCTGGACCGCCAGGCCCTCCACGCCGAGCTGCTGGGCTTCAGCCACCCCGTCACCGACGAGCAGGTCACTGTGACCGCTCCCCTGCCCGCCGACATGGATGCCATCCTGAAGGCCCTGCGCACCCAGGCCCGGCTGCACCGGGCCACCGAAGGCGTGAAGGGCGATGAAGGCATCTTCAAGCCCCGGATCACCCGGGAGCGCAAGCTGGATCGCTCCGCCCGGGCCCGCCGCTTCGACCGCCCGGAGGCCCCCGCCGAACGACCCGACCGGCCCCGCCGGGAAGGCCCCGCCGACCGGCCCCGCCGCGAGGCTTCCGAGGACCGTCCCCGCCGCACCTTCGACCGCGCCGAACGCCCCGCCCAGCCCCGCCGGGAAGGCCCCGCCCGACCCCGCCGGGAAGGCCCTGCGGACCGGCCCCGGCGCGAGGCTTCCGAGGACCGTCCCCGCCGCACCTTCGACCGCGCCGACCGCCCCGCCCAGCCCCGCCGGGAAGGCCC
>JAKAMQ010000242.1 GCA_021812805.1 Acidobacteriota bacterium | reverse complement strand
GGCGTTGAGACCCATGCCCAGGGCTTTGAGGGGAATGGCCGCGCCGAAGGTGGCGAGGGGCAGCACGACGATGACCAGCAGCGCCCCGCGCAGGTTCCCCAGCAGCAGGATGAGCACCAGCGCCACGAAGAACCCGCCCAGGAGCAGGGCCAACGTGACGCCGTTGAGGGCGTGGGTGACGAGGTTGCCCTGGTCGTACATGAGGGTGAGGGTCATGCCTTCGGGCAGGCCTTTCCGAAGCTCAACCAGAGCCTTGCGCACCTCGATGGAGGTGCTCAGCACATCGGCCGTGGGCTGCTTGATCACGCGCAGGCTCACATCCTCGTGGCCCTGATGGCGGGCCAGGCCGCGCCGGAAGGCGGGCCCTTCGCGCACTTCCGCCACGTCGCCCAATTGCACCATCCCACGGTTGGTCCGGAGCGGGAGGCGGCGGACTTCTTCGGGGCTGGCCGCCAGGCTGCCCACGGTCATGAACCAGCCCTTGTCCTGGATCTCCATGACGCCCGCGGCCGTGTCCTGGGCGCTGCCATTCATCGCAGCCGCCACCTGGTCCAGGCTGACCCCCTGCAGGCGCATGCGCTCGGGATCAAGCGTCACCTGAAGCTGGCGTTCCTCGCCACCCAGGCGCTCCACGCGAGCCACGCCGCGAACGGCTTGGAGGCGCGGAACCAGGACTTTCTCAGTGAGATCCCGCAGGCGCAGGGGATCAATGGAGGGGCCTTCCAGCACGATCTCCTGGATCTCCTGAAGGCGCCCCGCCGCGCTGGACATCAAGGGTGGCCGTGTGCCCGCCGGAAAGTTGCCGATGACAGAGGACATGCGCTCGGCCACGAGCTGGCGGGCCCGCCAGGGATCGGTGTCGCCTTCGAAGGCGATGACCACCTGCACGACCTCCGCCTGCACGGTGCTGATGACGCGCTTGACGCCGGGCAGGCCTCCCACGGCCTGCTCCACGGGCTGGGCCACGGTGAGCTCCAGCTCCGAGGCCGCCCGTCCAGGGCTTTGGATGATCAGGCTCAAGGACGGCAGCGTGAGATCTGGGAAGAGGTCGCGCTTGAGGTTCAGGAAAGTCGCGATGCCCGCCACCAGCCATACCAGCGCCAGCGCGAAGACCCAGCCCTTGCGGGGCAGCAGCCAGTCGAACCAGCGGCGGATGAGGGTGCGGTGCTGGGGCGTGTAGACGGCGTAGGGATCATTGGGCAAGTGCGGATCAAGGGGGATTTCCTCATCATTGGGCAAGTTGGGCTCCCTAGTCATTGTCCTCACCTCCGCTCTTGCGCTTGATCTGGAGCGACTTCAGGAGGTAGGCGCCCTCGCCCACCACGGTTTGACCGGGCTTCACTCCCTCCAGCACCATCACATCGCCCCCCAACTCAACGCCCCGCCGCACGGGCCGGAACACGGCTTCTTCGCCTTCCTTCACGAAGACGCCCCAGATGCCTTCCACTTGCTGCAAGGCGCTTTGGGGCAGCACGATGGCCTTGGTCAAGGGCACATGCACTTCGAGCGGCGTGCCGGGAATGGGTAATGGACCACCTGACAAACGTAGGCGGTAGCTCAGCCGCCGGGTGTCTCCCGTCAAGGTCATGGGCGTGCCCTCCAGCCGGGCCTTCCATCGCTGACCGTCGGATTTTCTTACTTCAGTCAGGGCGCCGGGCTTCCACTCAGTGGGCGCGGGGGGCGGCAGCTCCAGCTTGGCGATGGCGGCAGAGGCGGACTGGAAGCTCCCCAATTCTTGTCCCGCCTCCACGCCTTGGCCGAGCTGGGCCTTGTAGGCGGTGACCGACCCTCCCTTCGGAGCCTTCACGGTGAAGACGGCTCCAGCGCTCTCTGGATTCAGTCCCCGGGCCTCCAGGGCTAAACGCGAGGCCTCTTCATCGGCCTTGGCGGTGGCAGCTTCGCTGTGGGCGGATTCCAGCTCCCGCCGGGAACCTGCCTGGCCCTCAAAGAGCCGCTGTTCCCGCGCCAGCTCGGCTTCGGCGCGCTGGCGTTTGGCCTTAGACGAGAGCCAGTCAGCTTTGAGCCGCGCCAGTTCCGGGCTCTGAATCACCAGGAGCCCCGTGCCCGGAGGCACATGCCTTCCGGGGGGAACCTGGATGGCCGAGATGATGCCCTTCACGGGCGAAGCGAGCACCGCCTGGGCGGATTCATCCCCGATGGCTTCGGCGGGATACCAGGCGCCCTCGGCTTTGGGCTGGGGCACTTGCATGAAGTGCAAGCCCCGAACATGTTTCAGGGGCAAGCGATTCGGGTCTGTGGTTGATGTTTCCCCGGCCTGTGGTCCGGTGGCTGGCGGAGCCGCTTCCTTCTTGCGGCCGCAGGCGGTGAAGGAGATGAGGATAAGGCCTAAAGCGGAAATTCTAATTGAAGGATTCATGGGTTATTCACCAAGGTGAGGGCCTGGAGTTCGGCGTTGAGGAGGTGGGCGGCGTGCAGGCGGCGCAAGGAGGCGACTTGAGCTTCCAGGAGTTGGCGGCGGATGGGGAGCGCTTCGGAAGGCCGCTCTT
>JAKAMQ010000094.1 GCA_021812805.1 Acidobacteriota bacterium | reverse complement strand
CGGGCGAGTGCGGCCTCGAGCTGCCCCAGGGATTCCAGCAGGAACTGCATCCGGTGCGGGAGTTTCCGCGCCCGTTCCGGGGCGAAGAAGAAGGGATCCAGCACGAACAGGGGGACCACCTCGCCCGAGGCCGCGGCTTCCAGCAGCGGCGCATGGTCCGCCACCCGGAGATCCTTGCCGCGGAACCAGACGAGGGAACGCATCCGGAGGCTCAGCCTTCCGCGCTGCTCTGCAACGCCACCTGCCAGAGACCCGCGGGATCCGGATGGAGCAGCCAGGCGGAGACCAGGGGCCGGGCAGTCCAGGCGCCCTGGGCGAGTTCCAGGTCCAGCTGGCCGGCCCCCCAGCCGGCATACCCCAGGAACAAGCGGTAGCGGGCCTGCGGATCCGCCAGCAGGGCCTCCAGCAGATCCTTGCGGTGGCTCACGAAATGGGTGAAGTCCAGCACCGTGTCTTCGGCTTCCGGCAGGCCGCCCTGGACCAGCAGGATGCCCCGCTGGGGATCCACGGGCCCTCCCCGCCAGGCGGTCGCCTCCGCGGGACCGTGGAAGACCAAGCCCCCCTCCTCGGCCATCTGCTCCAGCGCGAGGGGCAGCGACCGGTTCAGGACGACGCCCAGGGCGCCCTCGTCGTCGAACTCCACGAGCAGCACCACCGCGTGCAGGAAGTTGGGGTCCAGGAGCGCGGGGCTGGCCACCAGGAGGCAAGGGGCTTCGGGACGCATGATGCGGATGATCATAGCCCGGATAGGCTGGGAGGATGCGCTCTGTTCCCCCCTCCCACCTGGGCTGCCTCCGCGAAGGCATCAACCTCCTGCGGCGCCACCCGGCCCTCACCCTCGGGCTGGCCCTCCTCGCCATGCTGCTAGGCCAGTTGGGGCCTGCCTTGGAATTGGCTGCCAAGGCGGGCTCGAGTACCGTCGTCCAGCCTCTCTTCGGAGCCGTGGGCCTGTTGCCCATGGAGATGTATCTGTTGCCCCGCCTCCAGGCCCAACTCGATGCCGAGGCGCTGGACCCGGCCAAGAACCGCCGTGAGAGCTGGGTTCAGACCTTCGATGGCCGCTGGCTCCGGACCTTCGGCGCCCGCATGCTCCTGAGCCTGCTGGCCGGAGTGGGCCTGGTGCTCTTCATCCTGCCGGGCATCCTCGTGCTCACCCTGTTCGGCTGGGCTCCCCTGCGCGTCCTGCTCCGGGGCGATTCTCTGGCAGACGCCTTCCGCTGGAGCCAGGCCACCATGGCCCGGCACTGGCCCAGGGTCGTGCAGGCAGTCCTCGCCATGGCCATGGTGCTGCTGGCCTACCAGATGGCCTCCACCTATGCCCTGGCGCATGTCCTGCCGGCCTTGAAGACAGATATGGCTCTCGATGCCTGGCTGCGCCTGCGGCATCCCGCGTTCTGGATCCTGGGATTCACCAGCGGGCTGCTCAACCTCTGGCTGACCACCAGCCTGCTGGCCCTGTATCACCGGCTCGAAGCCAGCGTTCAGGCATCCCCGGCCTCACCCTCCAAGTAGCCGGGATCCTCCAGTTCCACCAGCTCCCCGGCCGCGAGACGGCGGCGCTGGTCCGCATCCAGCGGAGCCTCTGCCCAACGGGGATCCGAGCGGCCATTGAAGAAGTGGACCGAGGGTTCCGCGGCCTCGAAATCCGCCCGCTGGCGCCACAGGTGCACCCAGCCGATGTGATTGATGCGGGCCCAGATCTTCATGTGCAGGGCCCCCCAGCAGCGCCCTCCTTGCGCAGCACCGAGACGCCATGCAGCAGCAGCGGCCAGGCGAGCTGGATCTGCTCCAGGGCAGCGGCAGGACGGCCCGAGAGATTGAGGATGACGGTACCCCCTGCGATGCCGCAGACGGCCCGGCTGGCGAAGGCCAGCGGATGACCGCCTTTGGCGCGGATGAGCTCACAAATGCCCGGCGCCTCCCGCTCGAGCACCCGGCGGGTGACCTCCGGCGTGGTGTCCCGGGAGCCGAACCCCGTCCCCCCGCAGGTGAGCACCAGGGGGGCACCCTCCGCCACCAGGCGCCGCAGATCCGCCTCCAGGGTCGCGGGGTCATCCGGCATCAGGGTCGCGGTCACCGATGCGATGCCCTGCCCCCGCAGCCAGGCCGTGAGCAGCGGTGTGGATTCGTCCCGGTACTCGCCTCGGGAGGCCCGGTCGGACAGGGTGATGAGGTGGACCCGTTCCATGATCCGAGGATGCCACAATGGGGATTCGATAGAGGCCCCCATGTCCCGACCCATCCGCCCCGGATCCGCCCTCGGCCTTCTCGGCGGTGGCCAGCTGGGCCGCATGTTCACCCTGGCCGCGCGCAACCTGGGCTACCGTGTGCATGCCCTGGATCCGGGCCATGACTGCCCCGCGGGCCAGGTGGCTGCCCTGGAGATCCGCGCCGCCTACAACGACGTCTACGCCGCCCAGGCCCTGGCCCGGGGCGTGGATGCGGTCACCGTGGAGTTCGAGAATATCCCCGCGGAAACCCTGGAAGCCGTGGCCCAGGTGTGTCCCATGCACCCTGGGGCCCTGGTCCTGCACACGGTCCAGCATCGGCTGCGCGAGAAGCGTTTCCTCGCCAGTCGGGGCTTCCCGGTGACCCCCTTCCGCGAGATCAACACCCAGGCGGACTTGAGCGATGCCACGGAAGCCCTGGGGCTTCCAGCCGCCCTCAAGACCGCCAGCTTCGGCTATGACGGCAAGGGCCAGCAGAAACTCGCCTCACCCGGCCAGGTGCCAGAGGCCTTCGCGGCCCTGGGTGGGCAGCAGGGCGTCCTGGAGGCCTGGGTGCCCTTCGAACTCGAGTGCAGTGTGGTGTGCGCCCGTTCGTCCGCCGGCGAAACCGCCGTGTGGGATGTGGCCGAGAACGCCCATCGCCATCACATCCTCGATACCACCGTCTTTCCCGCCCGCATTCCCGCCGCGGTGGCTGCGCAGGCCCAGGCCATGGCCATCGCCATCGCCGAAGCCCTGGGCGTGGTGGGCATGCTCACCGTGGAATTCTTCCTGAAGGCCGGGGGCGAACTGCTGGTGAACGAGCTCGCGCCGCGTCCCCACAACAGCGGCCACGCCACCATTGATGCCTGCATCACCAGCCAGTTCGAGCAGCAGGTGCGCGCCGTCTGCGGCCTGCCCCTGGGCGACACCGCCCTGCTCCGCCCCGCCGCCATGGCCAACCTCCTGGGCGATCTCTGGCCGGAGGGCGGTGATCCGGCCTGGGAACGCCTCCTGGACCACCGGGATGTGAAGCTGCACCTCTACGGCAAGACCGAGGCCCGCCCCGGCCGGAAGATGGGCCATCTCACCGCCCTGGGCGCGTCCCCCGAGGAGGCCCTCGCCAAGGTGCTAGCCGCCCGCGAGGCGCTGAAGGGGTAGGAACCTACCCTCGCAGGGAGACGGGAGGAACAGGCGGCGCGCTTGATGGGCTGGCGTCCATCTTCCCGCCACGCTTAAGCCGCTCCGATTGGCAGGTCGGACAATGACCCGAGCACGGCCAGGGGCAGGTCCAGGTGGATCCCGATTGAGAGGAGGTTCCAGAGGCAGCCAGCCCCACGCAGTGCATGACCCAGGATGGCATGACCGGGTTCGCCCAGGGCCAAAACGGTAGCCGCCATCAGAGCGAGGCATGGCCCAGTGAACAGCTCCTACCCGCCATCAAGCCCCCCCGGGTAGTGAACCGGTTGATTCAAGGAGGTACAGGCCGTCCTCACCTATTTTCCCGAGACGCGAACCATAACGATCTGGGATAATTCACAGCATTCGCCCCACAGGCGCTTGAGGAGGCATCGTGCGGATTGTTCTCGTCCTGGCCCTGGTCGCCCTTCAATCTGCGTGTTCGATCTCACTCCCCTTCCAGAATCGCGTCTCTTACGAAGCTGTGGTGGACGCCAAGGCCGCCAAAAAGGATGGTCCGGGGCTGTCGCTGAAGTGGCTCCCGGCCTCATTCCCCGAACGGGTGGACATCCAGGGCGCCTCCGGGTTCGTCGGGGGCGCAAGCCGAACCCGAATCCCCACCGGACCGGCCATCAGCCAGCGGGTGACGGAGTTGCTCGACGCTTCGATGGGGCTGAAAGCCTCTGGAACCCCCCTGACCATCGAAGTCGTGAATGCCCACAGCACCTTCCAATATTCAGCGGGCATGTTCAACATCACCCCCGCCATTGATCGGGCTGGCTGCACCTTCGAGGCCAGGTTCACCCTCGGGACGAAGACCTGGACGAATACATTCAAGGCCGAGAAGAAAGATCCGAAGATCGGTGGAACCTCGCAAACCGGGCTCATGGAGCAGGTATGGGATGACATCGCCGTCCAGGTCTACAAGGACGTACTGGCCCACACGTAGCCCCCGCCGGTCTCAGAAGTGTGCGGCTCATGGCCGCCCTCGCCCCAAACGGATACGGAAGGTCGAAGCAGCCAGGCCATCCCACCGGAGACCCCGAAAGCAAAAACCCCGGAAAGCTGGGCTTTCCGGGGCTCTGGGGTTGGTGGTTCCTCTGGGACTCGAACCCAGGACCCTCTGATTAAGAGTCAAGTTAATACCGACATAATGCGATATTTTATGATACATTGTGAATACAAGTTCAATGTTTGCAATCCTGATGTATCTTGGTGTATCAAAATATCGTATAATAATGCCGCCGGTTGATAGATGGTTGATTGACAGACCAGTATGCGGGATTAAGCTATGAGTGAGCCCGTACAACGAAACGGGACGGGGTGCAAAATTACCCGTTAAAGCCGAGAAACCCGCAGGAGGCCCTCATGCCGAGGAAGGCCGAACCGCTCACAGATCGCGCCATTGAACGCCTAAAGCCCGGGAAAACTGCAATTCGCCTTGCGGCGGGTGGCGTTGATGGTCTGACGCTCAGTGTCCAGCCAACCGGGAACCGGGTGTTCTACCTCACCTATCGGGCCGACGGCAAGGTGATTTGGTTCCGGCTGGGGGAGTGGCATTCCGAAGCCTTCCCGGTCGAAGCTGCCCGGACCCGTGCCGCCGAGCTCCGCCGGGACATAGCCGCTGGGAAGGATCCTCGGGTTGACCTGGCCCTGGCCCGGAAGCAGGCCGCCGATGAGCTCCAGGCCATCAAGAAGGCCGCTGCCCGTTCCAGGTGGGAGGATCTGCTGGACCTCTACATCGAGCACGCCAAAGCCAATCGGAAGCCGCGTACGCTCGCTTGGGCCGTGGACTTGATCGAGAACCACCTAGACGGGACGTTCCGCAAACGCCATGCCGATGATGCGGGGCTTTATCCTCCCGACCGAATCCAGCGGAAGCGCCGGAACAAGACACCTGGTGCCCCTGCCGCCTTCCTGGCTGGCAGGTTCGTGGATGAGATCGAACCTCAGGACGTGACCCACCTGCACGAGGCGATTAAGGATGCCGGCGGTGGGGTGACGGCTGACCGCTGCCTGGCCCTGGTGAGGAAGGCCTTTGCCCTGGCGCGGGTGAAAAAGTGGTGCTCCGACAATCCTGCATCCAAGCTGGGGCTTGATCGTTCCGGTGAACCCCGCTCCATCTTCCTGGATGGACCACAACTCGCTGCCCTCGGGAAGGCCCTGGAGGAAGTGGAAGCCGAGCACCTGGCGCCCTGGCAGGCCATAGCCGCCATCAAGCTCCTGCTCTCAACCGGCCTCCGAAAATCGGAGGTGCTCGGGTTGACCTGGAAAGCCCTGGACCTCAAGCGCGGATCGGTGCGCATCAAGGATCACAAAACATCCACCACGACTGGCGACCTGGTGCAGCCACTTTCCGATGATGCCCTGGAGCTCCTGCGGGCCATCGCCTCCCGTGAAGGCGCCAAGCTGAGCCCCTACGTGCTACCGGGTGAGCGGGACTGGATGAAACCATTCTCGAACCTGAACAAGAGCTGGGGCGTGATCTGTGATCGCGCGGGGCTGGACGGTGTTCACGTCCACGATTTAAGGAGGACGTACGGGACCTGGGCCGCCCTGACCGGGGTGGAGCTGGCTGTGGCGAGCAAGCTGCTAAATCACAGCGACGTTTCCATCACGTCCAAGGTGTATGCCCAGGCCAGCCAAGACTCAAAGCGGGAAGGAACAAACAAGATCGCCGCTGGCATCGGCGCTGCGATGCGGGGTGCGAAATGACTTCCCCGCTTACCGTTCTGCCGCCTAATGCAGTGGAACACTTGGTGAACATGTACCGTCAGGACATTCTCGAGGCCCAGGAACTCGAGGCAAGCACAAAGAAGAAGCGAGGCCCACGGGAACGAGTGGAGCGTCAACGGCTCGTGTACAACTGCTTCATGGTGCTGGAAGCACTCGAGCTCCATCCTGCCAGCCATGCACACGGAAACGTTGCCGCGCTTGCCGAGGCCATCCACGAATTAGCTACCGGGCGTCCCCATAAAAAGGGATGGGCGGATCTTGCAAAAGACACTTGCGCCAGCCTTCGGGCCAGTCTGCGGCTTTTGGAATTCGTAAAAGATCGGGCTACCGCTGATCCACCATGCCCAGCCACAAGGGGGGGCTTCGCTGCCGAAGAAAAGGAGCGGGATGCCAGTCGGAGAAAAAATTTCAAGAAACTTAATTCCCCCAAATAGCTTTGGAGCCCAGTCAGAACCAATCTGAAATCACAAGCAACACACGGCGCCCGGCGGGGAACAAGGCTACCAACCACCCCCCAACCGGACGCCAAACCCTGAGGCAATGCCTCAGCGGCCCGACTCCATTCTAGGCGCTGGAGCGGGAACCGCCAAACCCCTGCGCCGATGGAGCCCGTCATGGCGAAGAAAACGCTCGCCGCGCCCCTCCCCACCCCCCTGCCGGAGAACCTCAGCCCTCGCCAATCGGCTGTGTTCCTCAACCTCTCCGTCAACCAACTCGCTAAATGGCGTCACCAAGGCGGAGGCCCC
The DNA here is from genome assembly GCA_021812805.1 of Acidobacteriota bacterium. Lineage (GTDB taxonomy): Bacteria > Acidobacteriota > Holophagae > Holophagales > Holophagaceae > Geothrix. The sequence continues at coordinate 4,063 of JAKAMQ010000094.1, read as the reverse complement.
GCCTGGTCTCGCATCGGAGAGCGCCGCATCGTCTACCGCCTGGAGGACCTCCGGGCCTTTGTGGCCTCCGGCCTGCGGAAGGGGGCGTGACATGGCAACTCGAACCACTACCACCACGCCGAAGGCCTGCGTTGCCCCCACCCCGCTCCACCGAGCCCTGGCTGACGTGCCCCGAGCCGTAGGCCTCGAGCTGAGCGATCTGGAGGACCGCGCAACGTCTGCCGCCCGCTTGGCCTTGGCCCTCCACCGCGCCTCACCTGAGGGTTCCTCGGAGCGCCTGCTGGCGTGGGAGATTTTCTCCGCTGCCTCAATGACTGCCGAAGGGTTGGGGCATCTTCGCGGGCATGAGCCCTGCGACTTTGAGGCGTAGGGGCTCCATGATCCCCGAGCTGCTGGACGCGGCTTCCGATCCTCTAACCTGATTCCATATCAGGTTATTCCGTTAGTCTAACTCGCCTTTTTAGAGTCTTTCGATCATTCCGTGATGGACGCATGGCCGTTCCATCAACCAGTCATCAATCTACCGGCGCAAAAGGGGGGCCTTCCCGTGCCAGAAAACCGAATTGATACCTCTACCGGAGACAATGGCGAACCATTTCCGCGTCTCCCGCACCGCAATCGCCTGGAGCGTCATGCCGTCCCGTACCTCGCTGCCCTGCTGGGGTGCTCCACCGACGATGCCTGGATTAAGCCCGTCACCTGGCAAGTCTTTGATGACACGCCGGCCAAGGATGAAAGCAAAGCCCGAATTCTCCACGGCCGCCTGGATGAGCTCGCTTCCGAGCTGGACGGAATGAACACTGACGGATGCGGCATCTTCGTGGCTGTGAACGAGACGAACCTCAAGGGCCGCACGAAGGAGAACATCATCGCCTCCCGCGCCGCCTGGGCTGACTTGGACGAGAAGGATGCCTCCCAGCCCTTCACGCCGGAGGCCCTGCCGCTCCAGCCCGGCATCGTCGTTCGATCGGGCCACGGGCACCACCTCTACTTCCTCCACCCCCACCCCCTGCCGCTGGACAATGGCCGGAAGGCTGAGGCAGAGGCCCTCCTGCGGGGCATCCAGGACGTTCTAACCCCCTACGGTGCCGACCCTAAGGTTTGCCAGGTCGCATCGGTGCTGCGGGTTCCAGGGTTCTACAACATGAAGCGCGACCCGCTCTTGGTGGAGCTGGTGAGCGTATCCGATGCCCGATACACGCCCGCAGACCTCGCCCGGACCTTCCCGCCCGTCGGCAAGCCCTCCAGGAAGAAGAAGGGGGCCGCCCTGTATGAGCCCGCCCTGGCCTTCCTGCGCAAGCTGGACATGGCCGTGGGAGCCAAGGTGCCCCTCCCTGACGGTGACGGCTGGAGGACCTCCTGCCCCTGGCATGGAGAGCATACAGACGCGGCTGACGATCCATCCTGCGGGTTCGTGACCCTCTGGCCCGATGGCCGCCTCCGGCATTGGGAATGCAAACATCGTCACTGTGAGGGCCGGGGCGTGGATGACCTTGTGACCCTGGCTCGTGAGCGTGGCATTGCCATTCCCGACGGGCTGACAGGACTTCCCGAGATCGTGGTGGAGCCTCCCGAACATCGTGTAGCCGAGGCCGCCCGCGCCGCCCTGGCTGCCACGGGAACCATCTTCCAGCGAGGGGGCCAGCTCGTGGCGATCCGGCGCGCGCCGGCGCCCCAAGAAGGCGCCTCCAGGATCGTTCCGGCGGGGATGGCAGAGATCGGCGCATGTGCCCCGGCCTACATCCGCGAACGGATGAGCGCCTCTGCCCGGTTCGTATCGTGGCACAAGGGACGTGGTGACGATGAGCCGAAACTCAAGCCCAGCTTGGTGCCCCAGTGGCTGCCCTTCACCCTCACAGACGGCATGGAGCATCCGGGATTCCCGGAGCTGACCGCCGTGGTGGAGACGCCGGTGTTTCTGCCCGATGGCCGGATCCTGGACACGCCCGGCATGGACGCCGAATCAGGACTTTTTTTTGAGCCCCTGCACAACTTCCCGCCCGTACCGGAGCGGCCCAGCCGGGACGATGCCCGCGCCGCCATCAACCGCTTGATCGAGATAGTCCGAGACTTCGAGTTCGCCTCCCAGCCCAGCCCCGAGGCCCACCGCACCGCCTGGCTGGGCCTCCTGCTGACCGTGGTGGGCCGCTACGCGATCCCGGGGCCCGTCCCTATGGGAGTGATAGATGCCTCTGTTGCAGGCAGTGGCAAGGGCCTACTGACGCGCATCACGGCCATCATCGCGACGGGGCGTGACGTGCCCGTGATGAGCACTCCCCGATCCCCAGAAGAGCTCTCCAAGAGCCTCTTGCCGGTGCTCCTGGCGGGGACGCGGATGCAACTCCTGGACGAGGCAAGCGCCTTTGGGGGGGGGCCCGAATTGAACGCCGTGACTACCGCCCCAATGATGACGCAGAGAATCCTCGGAACCTCCCGCGTGGCGACAATGGCGAATCTGACAGTCTTTGTCCTGAATGGGAACAACCTGAGCCTCCAGGACGAGACGCCACGCCGCTCCCTGCCAATCCGCCTGGAGCCCTCAGTGGAGAAGCCAGAGGAACGCGACGGCTGGACCTACCCCGACCTCGTGGGGCATGTCCAGGCCCATCAACCGGAGCTCCTGCGCGATGCCCTCACCATCCTCCGCGCCTTCCACGTTGCGGGCCGCCCCGCCTCGGGCCTGGCGCCCTGGGGATCGTTCGAGGCGTGGTCACGACTGGTTCGTGATGCCGTCCACTGGGCCACTGACGGGATGGACCTGGACTGCCGCCCGAGTATGGCGACGGGTTCCGACCTCACCCGGCAGGCCCTCCGGGGCCTCGTGGATGGCATCCGTGGGCTATACGGGGATCATGCGTTCGCGGCTGACGCCCTGGCCCGCGTGGCGAATCTGCCGCTTGAACATCCCGAAGGCCATCACGCCCTCGCTGAGGCCCTCCACACACTCGCTGAGAACCGTGAGGGCCAGGTCACGGGGAAAACCGTGGGACGTGCCCTCCTGCGGCATCGCCGGCGCGTGGTGGGTGGGTTCGTGATTGATAAGGACGAGCGAGAAAGCAGGAATGGCGCCCTTTGGCGCCTGATTCCGGCGACTACTGAAGGGGGTGGGACATGGCAGAACATCGCATGATCCGCCTCCACCACGGCCACCTCCAGGCCCAGGGCCAGGTGGATGCCGGCGCCCTGGACCTGCGGGATTTGTGGGAGGAACGCGCCGCCGTCATGGAGTACATGGGCGGGATGACCCGCGGCCAAGCTGAGCACCTGGCCTTCCTGGACGTGGTGCCGGAGCACCTGCGGGATGGTGCCGCATGAGCCTACGCGCTGGATTTTCCCGAAGGCGAATGGGCCGGATGATTGACGATTCGGAAGGAAATCATCCGGTTTCAGTTTCCATAATCTCCGGCATGTTCCTAAGTAATTGCAAACAAAGGAAAAGCCAAGGAGACAAAAGACACGTTATCAAAACTTTGAGCGTGGTTCGCTCAACCCTTTCCTCACCCACCCCCAGCGCGACACGGGCTGTCGCATGAGAGACACCATCACTCTACCCCGAGCTCTGGCCCGTGTGCTGATGCAGAGCGCCTATTGGCCGTGCATTGGTGCTGACATCTTCGACGCCGTGGGGGGTTGCCCCGGCGACATGGTGGACGCGCGGCAAGAGGCCGTTGATGGCTGGTTTTCACGGGTGGCAGAGGGGCTGCCTGGCTCACCCTCCAGTGATGACATGCTTGCCGCCGTCCAAGCCGCCTGGGCCCGTGGGTCGAGGCCGGGGGGTGCCCGATGAGCACTGCCGAAGCCCTGATTAAACGTTTCCAGTTGACACTCAAAGGCCGCCGCCTGGTCGGCTACCGGGAGTTGTCGGCTGCTGAGTGGATAGCGATTGCCCCCCACGAGGTGCCCATCCGCCGCATTCTGGCGCCCCCGCCAATCCGCTTCCTGATTATCGGCCAAGCTCCGCATCAAAGGGGAGCAGGCAAGTCCGGCAATTGATGGCGTCTGGATGTTTGTTGGGGCTTGACACGATTTGTCCAATGCCCCGAGTCACCTTGGACCTGGGTTT
>JAKAMQ010000241.1 GCA_021812805.1 Acidobacteriota bacterium | reverse complement strand
TGGCCTTCCAGGATAGTGGACAGCTCACGGTCAATATCCAGCTTGATCCCTTGTCCCTTGGCCGTCTTCGCCAGGGGAGTGATGAGGTCCGGCAATCGTTTTTGGACCTCGGGCCATTCGTCCTGGATGCGGGCGGCTTCCATGAGCACCGTGTCCACTGGAATCGGAGGGAAATGCTCACGGTCCAAGTCCAGCGGCAGCATGGAATCGAACCGGTAGTCGCCCTCCTTCCACCGGAAAGTGCGATAGATGATGGCCATGGCCTGATTGAATAAAGCGTCTTGCAAATCCTGGGCTGTGACCTTTCCGCTCTCCAGCAGCAGCGTACCCATGAGCTTCAAGGTCTGGCGCTGAAGCTGCACGATCTGCATGAGCTCTTCGCCGCTGAGTCTGCCCAGGCGCACCAGCATGGTGCCCACCCGGTCCTCCAGCCGTACCTGGTTCGAATCGCAACCGACGATTTCACCCTGATCAAAGAACACCTTCACGAATTCCTGGCCGCGGGATAGCACCAGGGTGCCGCTTTTACCCTGGATCTTGATCATGTTGAAAAGGGAGAACAGATCGAAATCCCTCAGCGAACCTTCGAGTGCCATGTGAGAAACCCTTTCTGCGAAAGCCCCTAAGCCTTCCGGGGAAGGAGCTTGATCCAGGAACGAAGGAACAGGATGGCCAGCAGCAAGATCCCCACCGGCAGCCAAGTGCTGACCGGGTCCGGAAGGATCTCACCGGGATAACGCACGGTCTGGCCCGTGGTCAAGGTGAGGCCAAAGGCGAAACAGAAGAAGAGCAGCTCCAGGAAGCCTTCACGGGTCTCGCCCACGAAAGCCTGGTCTGCTCCCGGCAGCAGCACGATGAGGGCCCGGTGGATGCGCCGCTGAGAGGTCTGGAATTCCGCGACCTCGTCCAGCTTGCGCCTTCGGCTCTCGGCGTGCAGCCCATCCTTCAGCGTGAACAGGTGATGGCACTTGGAACAGACTGTGGAATCATCGCTATCCGTGGTTCTGAAGGGTTCTCCGCATCGAGTGCATTGGCTCGCGTGAGCCTGATTGATGCTCTGCCGCAGCCTGATCAAGAACAAGGCCACCGCAAGGATGGGCAGGATGAAGTTGAAGGCGATGCCCTTGTCCTTGATGTGCTCGGTCCACCGGGTCGGTCTGGGCGAATTGTAGGCATCCATCAGGGCTCTGGTGCGAACCGCTGTGTCTGGCAAAGGGGACGCGAAGGTCCTCTGGTCCTTCCGGGACTGGTTCACCGCTTCCAGGCGCTCGTAGGCCACCGCGTCCACTTGCCTGGCCTCGTCCTGCTTTCCGATTCCCAGCACCGTGTCCAGATGCTCGAAAGCCAGCACGCTCTGGTTCACCAGGATTTCGATGCTCTTGGGGTTGATCTTGAAAGCCTCATCGAATTCCTTGGAGGCGTCTTCATGCTTGTTCTGCTGGTACAAGGCCACGCCAAGATTGTTGAGCACCTCCGCCTGATCGGGGTGATGGCCCAGCAACCCCCGGAAAGTAGTCTCGGCGGCCACCCAGTCCTGCCGCTGAAGCTGCTGCCAGCCTTTGAGGAACTCGCGATCCTGTTCCGGGAGAAATTTCAATACTTGCGCATCGGCGACGCGCACCTGGGGCTGCAACTGGAGCGAAACAATGCTCGGGGGCGGCTCGTAGGAAGCCTGGGGTTCGAAGACCGCCAGGACCGGATGTACCAGCTGAAGCAGCAGAATGAAAACAACTGCTTTGACTTCCTTCATGTTCAAGAATGGCGCCAGGAGCCATAGCCAGAACATGGCCATGAGGCTCGGGTCCAGGCCCGCCACCACGGGCAAGGTGATGGCCAGCCCTCCAAGCAGGGCCAGGACCAGCGGGCTGATGCTGCGGCGCAGATGGCCTTCTTCCCAGAGGTGCCGGAAGACCCTGCGATAGCGCATCGTGAGGCAGAAGGTCCAGGTCCAAAGCAGCATGGCTGCCATCACCCTTATCCATCCGGCATGGTGCACGATCCACAGCCAGCGATTGGTGGGATGGGTCATCCGCAACTGATTGAGCTTGATCACATCCGGCAGGCTCCAGATGTAGCCCCGGATGCCTTGCTGCCTCATGAGCGCGATCCGGGTTCCCAAGAGGGATGGATGGCCGGGAGTCCAGCGCTCGACGGTCTGGATCACTTGCAACCCCAGATCCGGATTGCCCTCCCGGCCCAATTCACGGGCCCAGAGGGCCATGGCATCCACCAAGGGCAACACGTCAATGGTCGCATAGCCGCGCCGGAGCAGTTCCACTTCCTGAACCGCCACCTGGATGGCCTGGGGATCACCGCTTTTGAACGCCTCCTGGAGCCGTTTGGCCCGGTGGCTGAGAGCGATGGCAGGAATGAGCTCGGGAGCTGGCAGAACTTGCCCAGTGGGAGCTGGAGCGGCAGCGGGGATGGGGGCTGGCAATGGCGCTGTCTTTCCCGCCACCTGCGGCAACGCCCCCAACGACGCAGAGAGGAACATGCAACTCAGAGCCAGAAGAACCAATCTGGAAAAGGAAGATCCATGA
>JAKAMQ010000093.1 GCA_021812805.1 Acidobacteriota bacterium | reverse complement strand
CCCCCACGCCCGACATTCTCATTGCCTTCAACGCGCCCAGCCTGGCGAAGTTCGGCCCGACCGTGAAGAAGGGCGGCACGGTGATCTACGACAGCTCCGTGGTGAGCGACGCCCCGGCGCTGGACCCCAGCGTGAGGATGGTCCCGGTGCCCTTCACGGGCATCGCCACGGATCTCGGCAAGGCCGTGGTGAAGAACATCGTGGCCCTGGGCGCCCTCCAGGCCGCCACCGGCCTCTTCCCCAAGGATACTTTCCTCACCTCCATCCGGCAGGCGCTGAAGGACAAGTGCGCCCTGATCCCCCTCAACGAGGAAGCCTTCGCCTGGGGCATCAAGGCGGTGGAATCCCTCGGGGAATAGGCCTAACCTTTCCACGGAGGCGGTCATGACGGACGCAAGCATCCAGACCACCCTCACCCCAGAGGAATGGAAGTTTGTCCTGGCCCTGCGGGACATCCCGGAGAGCCCCCTCCGCGACAAGGTGTCCACCCTGTTCACGGAACTGGTCCGCTTCATCGAACAGCCCCGCTGCATGGGCATGCAGAGCGACGGTTTCCCCTGCGGAACGCCCCACACCAGTTGCGAAGAATGCCAGCAGATGTTCCAGGTTCTGGACGACCTCACCGCCCGGTTGCCGCGTCTCGCCTGAGACGTTCCCAGGCCGGTGCAGGACAGTGGCTCAGGGGGGCGCGCGGGCGCCCCCCTGGTCGTGTCAGCCTCGGGCCTTTCGGGTGGCGATGCCCCCGACCTCGCCCAGGAACGCCGCCAGGAGAGGTGTGCCCTGCCCGGCGAGGCACACGGCGGCCATTTCGATGAACACCCGGGGGGTGGAGAGGTCCACGAACGACACGCCGCCGTGGGCCAGCCTCCGCGCCGCCTGGGGCAGCAGGGAGACGCCGAAGCCCGCGGCCACGTAACCGATCACGCTGGGGATCTCCTGGGCCTGCTGGGCGATCTCCGGGCGGAACCCGGCCTGGAGGCAGGCTTCCAGCACCAGGTCCAGCCCGCCGACGGCCTCGCTTCGGGGCACGGTGATGAAAGGATCCTGCGCCAGGGCCTTCAGCGGGATGCGCCGTCGGCCGGCCAGCGGGTGCGCCGAGGGCAGGACGGCCACCAGGGGCTCCCGCGTGAAGGGGATCAGGGAGACGCTGGCCTCCCGCAAGGGGGGACGCATGAAGCCGACCTGGATCCGGCCGTCCCGGAGGGCCGCCATCTGTTCGCCCGCGCTCATCTCCCGGAGCAGGATGGAGACAGCGGGGTGTCCCTCACGGAAGCGGCGGAGCAGGCGGGGCAGCGCATCTCCGAAGGCCACAGAGCTGGTCATGCCGATGGAGATGTGGCCGGCCTCTCCCCGGGCCATCCGCTGGACCAGGGAGACGGACTCCTCTACCTGGGCAAGGATGGTTCGCGCCGATTCCAGGAACTGCCGGCCGGGTTCCGTCAGGGTGACGCGGCGCTGGGTCCGCCTGAGGAGCTGGACACCCAATTCCTCCTCCAGGCGCTGGATCTGGCGGCTCAGGGGTGGCTGGGCGATGTGCAGGCGCAGCGCGGCCCGGCTGAAGTGGAGATCTTCCGCCACGGCGACATAGGAGCGGAGGTACCTGAGTTCCATTGATACCCTCTTGATATCAAACAATGCATGAATAGATATTTTCAATCATAGAATCCAGATCCAAGAATGGAAGTGCCTCCCTGGTGGAGGCTCTGGATTCCCCCTTTGACCCGATCCGACGCAGAGGCGGCCGAGCCCCGCCAACCGGCCCGGCCGTGGATGATCGCGGCCAGCGTGATGCTGGCCACGTTCATGGTGGTGCTCGATTCCTCGGTGGCGAATGTGGCCCTGCCCCACATCGCCGGCAACCTCTCGGCCTCCACGGACGAGTCCACCTGGATCCTCACCAGCTACCTCGTGTCCAACGCCATCATGCTGCCCGCCACCGGCTGGCTGACCCGGCGGATCGGGCGCAAGCGCCTGCTGATGGCCTCGATCCTGCTGTTCACCTTCGCCTCGATGCTCTGCGGCCTGGCGGTGAACATGCCGATGCTCATCCTGGCGCGCATCCTCCAGGGCCTCGGCGGCGGCGGAATGCTGCCGCTGGCCCAGGCCATCCTGCTGGAGAGCTTCCCGCCCGAACGGCACGGCATGGCCATGGCGGTCTACGGGGTGGGCGTGGTGGTGGCGCCGGTCATCGGGCCGACGCTGGGCGGCTGGATCACGGACAGCTTCACCTGGCGCTGGATCTTCTTCATCAACCTGCCGGTGGGCTTGGTGGCTCTCGCCATGGCCCAGACGTTCATCGAGGATCCCTCCTACCTGAAACGGGCCGCCCGGGGCGCCATTGACGCACTCGGTTTCCTGTTCATGGCGCTGTGGGTGGGCGCCCTCCAGATGATCCTCGACAAGGGCCAGGAGGCGGACTGGTTCGAGGCCACCTGGATCCGCTGGCTGGGAGTGCTGGCGGTCGCGGCCCTCATCGCCTTCCTCTACCGCGAATCCAGGCATCCGGAGCCCATCGTCCACCTGCGCGTGTTCAGGGATCGCAGCTTCACCACCGGGGCGATCATGGCCACGGTGAACACCTGCGTCCTCTACGGAGTGACGGCCATGCTGCCGCTGTTTCTCCAACTCCTGATGGGCTACCCGGCGCTCCAGAGCGGACTGGCGGTGAGCCCGCGGGGCTTCGGCTCGATCCTCTCCATGGTGGTGGTGGGACGACTGGCCGACCGCGTGGATGGCCGGATCCTCGTGGCCGTGGGTTTCGCCGTACTCGGAACCTCCGCGCTTCTGCTGGGACGGATCACGCTGGACATGTCCATGGCGACGGTGGTGTGGCCGAACATCCTGAACGGCTTCGCCTCCGGCTTCATCTTCGTGCCCCTCATCACCATGTCCATGAGCCGGCTGCCCAGGGAGGAGATCGGCAACGCCGCGGGCATCTACAACCTGATGCGCAACCTCGGCGGCAGCATCGGCATCGCCTCGATCATGACCCTGCTCGTGCGCGGCACCCAGGCGCATCGCAGCGTCCTCGTGGCCCACCTGGTGCCCGGGAATCCGGTCCTGGCCCAGTGGCTGGGGGGACTGGAGGCGAAGCTGGCCGGTCCAGGCGGACTGGGCGCAGCGGATGCCCCCAGCCGGGCCCTCGCCCTCCTGGACCGGCTCGTGCAGCAGCAGGCCTCCTATGCGGCGTACGTGGACAACTTCCGGATGCTGGGCCTCCTCGCCCTGCTCTGCATCCCGCTGGTCCTGCTCTTCCGCAAGGCCGTCCGGAAGCCCGGTGCGGGCTCCGCCTCAGTGGCCGAGTGAGCGGGTCAGAGCCCGCCCCGCAGGTTGGCGATGGTGCGCAGCCCGTCCCCGGAAGGCCGGAGCAGCGCCACCAGCCGGCCCTGGTGCAGCGCACGCAGGGGCGGGTCCGGATCGGGGAAGCCTTCGGGCAGAAGCCACGCGGGGGGAAGGGGCGCGCCAATAGCAATGGCCCGGCCGTGCGCCAGGTGATCCGCTTCTTCCTCCGTGAGCAGGCGGGTGGCGCACCAGGGGAGCAGGGCATCCCCCTCGATGGACTGTTCCCGCCCCTCGCCTGGATCCTGCCAGGGGCCGATGGCGGTGCGGCGGAGGCTCCGGAGATGGGCGCCGCAACCGAGGGCGCGACCGAGATCCCGGGCCAGGCTCCGCACGTAGAAGCCGCCCCGGCAGGTCAGTTCCAGGGTGCTGGCGCGGGGAAGGTCGTGGGCGATCCAGCGGGCGGCATGCAGGTACACCCGGCACGGCTTCATCTCCACGGCTTCGCCCCGGTGGGCCTTCTTGTAGGCCGCTTCGCCATCCACTTTCTTGGCGCTGGTAGCCGGGGGGATCTGGTCGTGCCAGGCCAGGAAAGGCCCCAGGGCCGCATCCAGGTGGGTGACGTCCAGCCCCGCAGCGTTCCCTTCCCCCACCGTCAGGCCGTGCAGGTCGCATGTGTCGGTTTCCAGCCCCCAGGCCACCTCGGCCAGGTAGGTCTTGGGTAAGGGATGCATCAGTTCCATCAGCCGCGTGGCCTGCCCCGCCAGCACCAGCAACAGCCCTTCGGCGAAGGGATCCAGCGTGCCGCCGTGGCCCAGGGCCAGTTTCTTGTGCCCGGCTTCGAAGGCCCCTCGTTTGAACTCCCGCACCACATCGAAACTGCTCCGGCCCACGGTCTTGTGGACCAGGTGGATGCCCGGCGTGATCCCCTGCGTACCGGCCTCCATCAGGCCTCCGGCGTCCCGGTCTCGTCCGCCGGCCGCGAAGCGCGCTCCTGCTCGATCTCCGCCAGGAGTGACTCCAGGTGGTTGCCTTCCTCCAGCGTGACATCGGGGAAGAAGCGCAACTCGGGCACGCGGCGCATCTTCAGGCGCGAGGCCAGCTGGCTGCGCAGGAAGCCGGCCGCGCGGCCCAGGGCCTTGCGGGTCAGCGCATCCTGGGCTTCCTGGTCACCGCCCTGGGCGGGCAGCACCGTGAAGTAGACCTTGGCCAGGCTGCGGTCCGGCGTGAGACGCACCGCCGTGAGGGTGAGGAATCCCAGTTCCGGATCACGCAGCTCGCGCTGGATCAGGTTCGAGAGGAGGAAGTGGATCTGGTCTTCAAGGCGTTCAGGGCGCTGCATGGGGTTCCTTTGCGTCTCCATTCTACCGGCTGCTAGCCTGGGCCGATGGCCGACTGGTTCGAAGCCTGGTTTGACGAGGACTACGCCCTGCTGTACGCCCACCGGGATGCGGAGGAGGCGCGGCTGGCCGTGGCCCGCATCCTCGAGGCGGCCCCGGAACTGGCGGAGGGCCCCGTCCTGGATCTCGGCTGCGGAGCGGGGAGGCACCTCGACGTCCTGCGCCGGACCAATCCCCTCGCCTTCGGGATGGATCTCTCCCCGACCCTGCTGCGCCTGGCCCCCACGCCGCTTCGTCCCTGGCTCCTCCAGGGCGACATGCGACAGCTGCCTGTCAAGGAGGGAACGCTTGCAGGCGCCTGCCTGTGGTTCACCCCGTTCGGCTACTTCGCGGATGCCGAGAACCGCCAGCTCATGGCCGCCCTCGGCCGCCGGCTGAAGCCCGGCGGTGTGCTGGTCATGGACTACCTCAATGCCGATCACGTCCGACGCACCCTCGTGCCGGAGGACACCCTGGTCCGCGCCGGTGTGAGGGCGGTGAACCATCGCACCCTGGAGGGGGACCGGCTTGTGAAACGGATGGAACTCACCCGCCTGGACACGGGCGCGACCCGGCAGGCGCTGGAAAGCATCCGCCTCTACGATCCGGCCGAGTTGGATGAGATGTCGGCGCGCGCCGGACTGCGCCTGCGCGAGGTCATGGGGTCCTACGCGGGCGGGGAATTCACCGCCGACAGCCCGCGCTGGATCGGGCTCTTCGAGCGCCCCCGGCAGCCTCGACCGTAGCCGCCCGGCCCCGTGTCCGTCAGAATGGATGTTTATCAATCGCAAGGAGCGGCCATGGGCTTCCAATCGGTGCGGGATCTCGACGTCAGGGGACACCGCGTGTTCCTCAGGGCGGATCTGAACGTGCCCCTCAAGGAGGGCCGCATCACGGACGCCACGCGCGTGCGCGAAACGCTGCCCACCCTGAAGCATCTGCTGGAAAACGGCGCCTCTGTGGTGCTGGCCTCCCATCTGGGACGCCCCGAGGGCAAGGGCTTCGAGGCGGCCTACTCGGCCGCTCCCGTGGCCGCCTGGCTCAAGGAGCAGGGGCTCGACTGCCGTCTGGCCAGCTACGTGAACGGCGCGGCGGTGGAGGCCGAGGCCGCGGCCCTGAAGCCCGGCCAGATCCTCCTGCTCGAGAACCTCCGCTTCGAGAAGGGCGAGACGAAGAACCAGGAGGACTTCGCGGCCAGCCTGGCGAAGCTCGCGGACACCTACGTGAACGACGCCTTCGGCGCTGCCCACCGGGCCCACGCCTCCGTCAGCGGGATGGTGGGGCACTTCCAGAAGGATCGGCTGGCCGCCGGCTTCCTCATGGAGAAGGAGCTGAAGGCCCTCGCCAAGGTGACGGAGAACCCTGACAAGCCGCTGGTGGTCATCTTCGGCGGCGCCAAAGTCAGCGACAAGATCGAGCTCATCCAGAACTTCCTGGGCAAGGCCGAGGCCATCCTCATCGGCGGCGCCATGAGCTACACCTTTCTCCGGGCCCAGGGCTTCTTGATCGGCAAGAGCCTCTGCGAGGCGGACAAGCTCGGCCTCGCCCTGGATCTCCTCGACCAGGCCCAGGCGAAGGGCACGCGCCTGATGCTGCCCCTCGACCATGTCGTGGCTGGAGCGTTCAAGGAGGATGCCGACTGCGCCATCACCCAGGACCAGAACATCCCCGAGGACCAGATGGCCCTGGACATCGGCCCGGAAACGGTCGCCGCCTACGCCGCCGAGATCCGCGCCGCGAAGACCCTGCTCTGGAACGGCCCGATGGGCGTCTTCGAGATGGCCCCTTTTGCCAGCGGCACCCTCAGCATGGCCGAGGAGCTGGCCGACGCCGCGGACAAGGGCGCGTTCGTGCTGGTGGGGGGCGGCGATAGCGTGGCCGCCGTGAACAAGGCCGGCGTGGCCTCCCGCATGTCCCACGTGTCCACTGGCGGCGGCGCCAGCCTGGAATACCTCAGCGGCCTCGAACTCCCCGGCGTTGCCGCCCTTTCGCGATAGGAGACCGTCATGCGCTGCGTGGTCGCCAACTGGAAGATGAATCTGCTTGCCGCCGATGCGGCGGCCTGGACCGAGGCCTTCCTCGCGCGCCACAGCCAGGCGCCCGGCGTGGCCGTGGGCGTGGCCCCGCCCTTCCCCCTGCTGAGACCGGTGGGGGATGCCCTGCGGGCCAAGGGCGTCCGCCTTTTCGCCCAGAACGGCCACGCCGAGCCGAAGGGCGCCTACACCGGCGAGGTGTCCATGGCCCAGATCCAGGATGCGGGCTGCGCGGGTGTGATCCTCGGCCATAGCGAGCGCCGCCAGTTCTTCGGAGAGACGGACGTGGCCCTGATCAAGAAGGTCAAGGCCGCCCGGGACTGGAACCTGCTGCCCCTGCTCTGCGTGGGGGAGACGCTGACCGAGCGCCAGGCGGGATTCACCCTGGAGGTGCTTGGACAGCAATTGTCCATTCTAGCCGAGACCGGTCCTGGGCCGCTCTGGGTGGCCTACGAGCCCGTGTGGGCGATCGGGACCGGCCTGCGCGCCGAAGCCGAGCAGGTGCGGGAGGTCCACGCCTTCATCCGCGCGAAGCTTGACCAGTTCATGGACCGCGGCGACTATCCGGTGCCCATCCTCTACGGCGGCAGCGTCACCCCCGAGAACTTCCCAGAGTTGCTGGGCATTCCCGAGGTGGCCGGAGGCCTCGTGGGCGGCGCCAGCCTGGATCCCGGGAAGTTCGGCGATCTGGTGAAGCAGGCGGGCTGACATCAACGAGGGGGGACCGCCTGCTCGCCTCCAGCTCGCGATGTCCCCCCTCCTGCACCCCCACGTGGTGTCCCGGCCAAGCCGGGACTCCACGTCTGACATCAACGAGGGGGGACCGCCTGCTCGCCTTCGGCTCGCGATGTCCCCCCTCCTCCACCCCCACGCGGAGTCTCGGCCGGGCCGGGACTCCGCGTCTGACATCAACGAGGGGGGACCGCCTGCTCGCCTCCGGCTCGCGATCTCCCCCCTTGTGGTGTCCCGGGCGAGCAGGATCAATCGCGGTCCAGCAGGTGGCGGGCCGCGCCCAGGAGCAGCCCCCCCAGGCTGGCGCCGCTCATCCAGGTGGAGGGTGGCGGCGCGTTCAGGCCCAGGCCGAAGGAGGCATCGGGCGCCTCGGTCCGGACAGCAGCACGCTGGGCCTCCTTGAGCTCCTCCAGATCCCGCTCGCGGGCTCGGTCCAGGCCGCCTTCCTGGATGAACAGGAGGACGCGGCGAAGCTCCTCCTTGTCGAACCACAGCCCGTGGTCCTTGCAGATGTCCAGCACGACCCCGGAGCGCCTGGCAAAGTTCACGCGGTTCATCCGCTGGGTGCACCGCGGGCAGGGCCGGTACTGCACGGCCTGGATGGCCTCCGCGGCCTCCTTCCCGGGGGCACCGGGCAGGGCCCCCAGCACCGCACCCTGAGTCTCGCGACTGGCCGACAGCGCCTCGAAGGCCTGGCGATCCAGCCACAGGCCTCCGCAGGCGTGGCACTCGTGGACCTCCACGGAACCCACCTGGGCACGGACGAGCGGCCGGGCGCAGGCCGGGCAGGCCACACCCTCCGCCACACCCGCGTCCCGGGGGGCGAGGGCGGCTCCACAGGCTGGACAATGGTTGGCCGAAACGGGTACCACCGCGAAACAGGACGGGCAGGCCACCGTGGCCAGCTGGGCCTCACAATAGGGACACTGCACGGCATCGGCGGGCACCGAAGCCCCGCATCCAGAACAGCGGAGGGTCCGGGCTTCCATGGGTCACTCTTTCCCGGCAGGGCGTCCGGGGGCAGGGGCAGGCGGCAGGTAGAACCGCTGCTCCGTGACGCGGAGTATGTGGAGGTCCTCGGACAGCTTGCGCACGACGACGCGGGAGAAACCCTTGGCTTCTTCCTCGAGGATGCGGTCGGGATCGTCTCTGATGCCAGGCGGGAGTGGATCCATCGCCTCCACCACCTCGTAGGGATCCACGCTGGCCACCCACAGGGGTTCAGGATCACCGGGCTTCACCAGGCGGACCTGGGCCCGGATGCGGTTGGGCTGGTAGCCGAGCCGGTCATCGGATCGGTCCCGGTCGGCTGCCGCGTTGGTGCCCGCCCACAGGCCCCAGAACAGGCCGTCGAAGAATGCGCCCTCCCGGTCTCCGGCGACTGCGCTCAACACACCCACGGCCGCTCCCGTCGCCACGCCCACGACGGCTGGGCTGGGCGTCCTGGGACCGGGCGACAGGTCGCGGATATCCACCTGGAGCTGAACCGCTCCCGCGGGAGGCGTGACCCCTTCGGGCACCACCACCAGCCGCGTGGCAAGCCGGGCCCTGAGCGCTGCGACGTATTCCTTCTGGTAGTTGTCCCGGTCGGGCATCTCGCGGGGCATGCGGACATGCACAGTGACGGGGGCGGGATGCTGCAGGAAGGCATCCACATCGGGCCGCTGGCAGCCGAATGTGAGCAGCAGGGGAGCGAGGAACACCCAGTACGCACGCCGCATGACGGACCTCCGTGCCCCAGTGTGGTGTCGCGCCCCCTGGCCTGTCCAGGCGCGGCTCCGGGACGGATAGAATGGAGACCACGCGAGGCTCGATGCTCATCCTCCTGGAACCATCAGCGACACCGGAGCAGGTCCGGGAAATCCTGGACCTGCTCGAATCCTCCGGCATCCGGGGCCATGTGAACGAGTCGCCGGACGCGTTGAGCATTGTGGCGCCCCACGCCTCCCAGGCCTTCAAGCCCGATCGCATCGAGCCCATGGCCGGGGTCCGCCGGGTGGTGCCCATCACCAGCCCGTTCAAGCTGGCCAGCGCCGATGCCGTCACCGCACGCACGGTCGTCGAGGTTCACGGTGTGCCCATCGGCGGGCCTGGCCTGGTCCTGGTGGCCGGCCCCTGCGGGGTCGAAAGCCGCGAGCAGCTGTTCACCGTCGCCCGGTACGTGGCTGAATCCGGCGTGAGGCTTCTGCGCGCCGGGGCCTTCAAGCCCCGCACCAGCCCCTATTCCTTCCAGGGGCTGGGCGTGGAAGGCCTGCGCCTGCTCGAAGCGGCCCGAGCGGAATTCGGCCTGGGCATCGTCACCGAGGCCACCGAGGTGGAGATCTTCGAGGATGTCGAGCGCAGCGCGGACATGATCCAGATCGGTGCGCGGAACATGCAGAATTTCGCCCTCCTGCGCCGGGCCGGACGCTCGGACAAACCCATCCTGCTCAAGCGCGGCCCCTCCTCCACCCTCGAAGAATGGCTCTATGCCGCCGAGTACGTCCTGAGCGAGGGCAACCGGAATGTCGTGCTCTGCGAGCGGGGCATCCGCACCTGGGCGGATCATGCCCGCAATACCCTGGATGTCAGTGTGGTCCCTGCGGCCAAGGCCCTCACCCATCTGCCGGTGATGGTGGATCCAAGCCACGCCACCGGGCGCCGGGATCTGGTGATCCCCTGCGGCCTGGCGGGCATCGCCGCGGGCGCCGATGGGCTGCTGGTGGAAACCCACTGCCAGCCGGAAAGGGCCCTCAGCGATGGCCCCCAGGCGCTCCTGCCCTCGGACTTCATCCGGCTGGTCACCCTGGCCCAGAGCGTCCACCAGGCCCTCCAGATCCCCACAACCACCGGCCTGTGGATGTAGACCTGCCAGGAACGAGGGGAGACCGCCTGCTCGGCTTCGGTTCGCGATCCCCCCTCGTCCTCCCCTGCCTGGCGTCCCGGCCGAGCCGGGACATCAGGTCTGCTTGGTGAGCCCGCCGCCCCATGGCACACTAGGAGGTTCGGAGTGTCCATGAACGGCCTGTCCATCACCATCCTGATCATCTTCGGCGTGCTGCTGGTGGGGACCATCCTCCTCCAGCCCGGCACCAAGGGCGGCGGCCTTGGTGCCTCCTTCGGCGGCGGCGGCGCCAATTCCGCGTTCGGAGCACAGGGTGCCACGCCGTTCCTCTCCAAGGCCACCTACTGGCTGGCCGCGGCGTTCCTCGGCACCACCCTGGTCATCGAGATCCTGGTCATCCGTGGCAACCGCTCGGTGCTGGACAAGACGCTGGACCAGCCCATGACCCAGCTGCCCGCTGCGCCCGCGCCTCCGCCCGCCCTGCCTCCGCCTCCCGCGCCCGCCAAGAAGTAGCCACTGGGGTCTGCCGGAGGCGCCCGGGCATTGACCCGCGTCGCCCTTCCGGTAAACTGATCCTTCCACGTGCCCGCGTGGTGAAATTGGTAGACACGCCATCTTGAGGGGGTGGTGGCCACAAGCCGTAGCAGTTCGAGTCTGCTCGCGGGCACCAATCGGAAGAGCGCCGGAAACGGCGCTCTTCTTTTATGATCCGGGGGTTCCACGCTTCGCGCACACCCCCGGACCCCCAGCGGAACCCCGGCCGAGCCGCGCTTCCGCTCCCCTCGATCCGGGGGTTCCACGCTTCGCGCACACCCCCGGACCCCCAGCGGAAC
>JAKAMQ010000092.1 GCA_021812805.1 Acidobacteriota bacterium | reverse complement strand
TGCGCAATGCCCCTGGTGCCCGGCCCCTCCCGCCAGCCCACCTGGGAGCAGGCGCTGGCCCTGGCCGACGCCGCCCTCTACCGGGCCAAGGCCGAGGGCCGGGACCGCTGGGTGGGCGTGGCGGCGGCCCCTCCCGAGGCGGTGGCCTCCCCCGACGCCTTCAGCCGCCTTCTCCAGAACCTCCCGGAGGCCGAAGCCGAAGGCCGGGTAACCCTGGACCGGGCCCCATGACGGGGCCCGGGCGGGTCCATACTGGCTGCTGAGATGCCCCTGCCCGCCCGCTTCCTGGCCCGCCTGCGCCGCCTGCCGCTGCGGCTCCGCAGGCGCCTGGGCGGAGGCACCGAGGGCCAGCACCCGTCCACCTTCAAGGGCGCAGGGCTGACCTTCGTGGAGAACCGCCCCTACGTGCCGGGGGATGATCCCCGCTTCATCAACTGGCCCCTGACGGCGCGCACGGGCGAGCCGATCCTGAAGCGCTTCGAGGCCAGCCGGGATCTGGTGCTCTGGCTGGTGGTGGATCCCTCGCCCTCCATGTTCCTGGGCGATCCCGTCTCCCCTCTGCGCTGGGCGCTGGAACTCTGCGGCGCCGCCTTCGCCACCCTCCAGGCCACGGGCGATCGGCTGGGGCTCATCGTGCCGGGCGATGGGCGCCTGCCCGCCCTGCGCCTGGCGCCGAAACGCGGGCGCGTCCACGGCCTCCGGCTGCTGGAGACGCTGGCCGCTCGCGGCCCCGCGATCCCCACGGAAGCGGCCTGGCGCGAGGCGCTGGGGCACTGGGGCGAACATGGGAAGGGCCATCGCCTCTGGCTGTTCAGCAACGGCGCCGGCCTGGGCGGTCTCGCCCCGTTGCTGAAGCCCCTGGCGGCCCGCCATCGCGTGGTCTGGTTCCAGCCTCTGGAGCCCCCCGGCCGGGGGTCGGCAGACTGGCCCGATCCAGGCTTCGCGCCCACCATCGAACGGCAAGCCTGGGCTCTGGCCGAGGATCCCATCCAGAAGCTGAGTGCCTGGCTCCGCGCGGGGGGCGCATGAGGGCCCGCGGGTGGTTGTGGCTGTCCTGCGGGCTGGCGGCACCGGCCCTGGCGGCGCCGGTGTGGCAGGCTCCGGCGCAGCTGCAACTCGGCGTGTTGCAGACCCTCGTGCTGCGGGAGACGGATCCTTCTGCGCCTGCCCCGGCCCGCCCGGCGCTGGATGACCATCTGGGGCCCCTGCGCCTGCGAGCCCTGGAGCCCCTGCCGGATGGCCGGGGCTGGCGCTTCCAGGTGCAGGCCCTGACCCCGGGCACCGCCGTGGTGCCGCCCCTGGACCTGGGCCACGGCCTCCAGAGCCCGGAGCTGCGCCTGCCCGTGCCCCGCACCGTGCCCTTCGGCGGGCCATGGATGGGCTACGGCGGAGGCCGGGACGATCTCCTCCCGGCCATCCCCTTCCCCTGGGCCTGGGCCAGCCTACTGCTGCTGCCGCCCCTGGCCCTGGGGGGCTGGCTGGCGCTGCGGTGGCGCCAGGGCCGCGGGAGCCGCCGGGTGCGCCATGCGGCTCACGTGTTCAGGCGCCACTGGCCGCCCCCGACCCGCGACCGCGCCGCCCTGGATGCCACTCACGGCCTGGGCCGGAACCTGCTGGCCGCGCGTTTCGGGGAGGCGGCCCGGGCCTGGGGTCCGGCGGATTTCCGCGCCCGCCGCCTCGGCCCCTGGGAACAGTGGACCCAAAGCCTCGATGCCGCCCGCTTCGGCCGCACGGAACCGCCCTTCCCGCCGGCCGACGCCCTCCTGGCGGCCCTGGAAGCCCGGAACGGCCCGCCGGAGGGCGGACCATGATCGCCTTCCGCGAACCCCTTCTGCTGCTGGCCCTGCCGCCGCTGGGCTTCTGGAGCTGGCGGGCGGTCTACCGCTGGGGCATCCCGCACTCGAAGCCCTCCAGCCGGCTGGCCCGGATCAGTGCCCACTGGCTGCCGGTGCTGCTGGCCTTCGCCCTGGGGCTGGCGGCCGCCGGCCCCGAATGGCGCAGGACAGTGCCGGGGCTGGCGCCCGTGGTGGATTTCGCCGTCGTGCTCGATGGCAGCAGCAGCATGCGGATCATGGATCAGGGGGACGAGGACCGCTGGCATGCCGCCCGGCGGCTGCTCGCCCAGTTCATCCTGAAGCGCCCCGATGACCGCTTCGCCCTCATCCTCTTCAGCGCCCACCCGGTGACGCTCAGCCCCCTCACCTCGGACCATCTGCGCCTGCTCCACATGCTCGCCCGGCTCGACCTCGAAAGCCGGGATGACGGCACCGCCATCGGTTCGGCGCTCATGACCGCCGTGCGGCGCCTGGAGGACAGTCCGGCCCGCTCCCGCGTCATCCTCCTGATCACGGATGGCGCCCAGAACCGGGGCCGGGTCACGCCCCAGGAGGCAGCAGAGGAGGCCCGGCGCAACGGCATCCGCATCCACACCGTCGCCCTCGGCCAGAGCGGAGAGAGCCTCGTGCCCATCGAGGGCGGCGGCTACGCGCGGCTGCATGTGGAGGTGGATCACACCACGCTCCAGCAGGTGGCCCAGGCCACCGGCGGCGAGGCCTTCAGCGCCGAGGATCCGGGCGGTCTGGCCCGCAGCCTCGCCGCCGTGGACCGCCTGGAGAAGACGGTCCTCCCCGTGGATCCGCCCACGGAGGGTCAGCCCCTGGCCGCCTGGTGCCTGCTGGCCGCCGCGGCTTTCGCCCTGCCCCTCGCCACCGACCTCGCCTTCAAGCGCGGAAAGCCCCGGCCCACCTGGCTGGTGAAGCCATGACCCTCCCCTTCACCCACCCCTGGATCCTGGCGCCCGCGGGCCTGCTGTCGCTGGCGGCGCTGGGGCTGGGCCTGCGGGCCCAGCTCCGGCCCGGCCTGGGCGTGCAGGTGGTGGGCCAGCGGCCGGGCTGGCAGGGGCTGGGCCTGGCGCTGATGCTGGCGGGCCTGGGGCTGGGCCTGGCGGAACCGCGCTGGGGCCTGCCGGAGTTCCCCCGGCTGACGGTCCACGTGGTGCTGGACGCCAGCCGTTCCATGACGGTGCCCGATGCGGGCGGGCGCAGCCGCTGGGAGGCAGCCGTGGCGGCCCTCGACCGCCTGTGGTCGCGCCCCCAGCCGGGCCTGCGTTGGAGCCTGGATCTGCTCACGGGCGACGATGTGCCCATGGAGCCGCCGGGGGAGGACCGGACCCTGCTGCGGGAATGCCTCCAGGCTGCCGCGCCTGGCGATGTAGGCTCCCCGGGCACCAGCCTGGGCCGCGGGCTGACCCAGGTGGCCGCCCAGGCAGACCGGCAGGGGCCCGACGTGATCCTGCTCCTCAGCGATGGCGAGGAGACCTGGGAAACCCCCCAGGCCGCCCAGGCCCGCGCCACTGAAGCCCTGCGGAAAGCGCACCTTCCCCTCTATGCCCTCGCCTTTGGCGATGGGAAGCCCCATGCCGTGCCTCCGCCATCGGCCCCTTCTCAAGCGCCTTCCGGCCAGGCTCCGGCTGCCCCGGCACCCGAGCCCCTGGTGAGCACCGCCCACCCCGGGCTGCTCGCCCGGCTGGCCCAGGCCACGGGCGGCCGCCTGTTCCCCGATGCCGCCACCGCCTCCGCCAGCCTGGAAGCCCTGGCTGCCGGGAAACTGCCCCTGCCGACGCGCCGTTCCATCCAGCCGGCCCATCCCGAACTGGGCGCCTGGATCGCCCTGGCCGGCTTCCTGCTGTGGCTGGCCTTCGCGGGCCGGCCCATGTCCCGGTGGCGCCCCGTGCTGCTCCTTCTGCTGGGCCTGGCGGCCCCCTCCCTGCGCGCCGGCATCAACCTCCAGCCCTGGGCGCCCCAGAGCGTGAAGGCCTGGCTGGCCCAGCGGGCCCTGGAATCGGGCGATCTCCCGGCGGCCCAGCGCTGGCGCCCCTCGGACGGGAAGCCCTCCCACCTGCTGCTGGCCGCCCAGATTGATCTGAAGTCCGGGCAGCCGGAGGCCGCACTCCAGACCCTGGGCCCCCTCACGGGCCAGGGCACGCTGCATCCGGCACCGGTCTGGCGGGCCCCGGCCCTGCTCCTGGCGGCCCGGGCCCTGGTGGCCCTGAAGCGCCCCGAGGAGGCCCGCGCCCTGCTGGAGCGGCTCATCCTGGAGCAGCCGGGCCAGACCGAGGCGGTCCACGATCTCCAGACCCTGATCCAGGACACGAATCCGCCGCCGCCGGATCCGAAGAACCCGCCTCCGCCGCCCCCGCCCCGTCCCAGCCTGGGCGCCCAGCAGGACGAACTGGAGGGCCTGAAGCAACGCCTGCCCAAACCGCCTGAGGCCCCGGCCGGGGTGCAGGACAAGTAGGCCCACGGGCCATCGGCCGACGACGGGTGGCCACAAAAACGGCGGCCAAAAGCCGCCGTTTTTGTGGAGGGCCGGAGCCCGATCGCTACTTCGCCAGCCAGGCGGCGAAGTCGGCTCCGGTGCGGAAGGCGCCCACCTCGCGGCGGACTTCCTTGCCGTTCTCGTCCAGGATCACCAGGGTGGGAAAGGCCTCCAGGTTGAACTGCTCGGCCAGCCGGGTGCCTTCGGGCACCGGGGTGCGATCCTTCTTCTGCACCAGGGCCGAGAAGGGCACCACCCGGCGCAGGGCGGCCTGGGCCTCGGGGCTGGGATAGACCTTCTCCTCCAGGTAGCGGCAGGGGGGGCACCATTCGGTCCACAGGTCCATCAGGATGAGCTTGTGCTCGGCCTTGGCCCGCTTCAGGGCCGACTGGTAACTGGTTTCCCACTTCGTGGCCCCCTGGGCGGCCAGGGGCAGGGTGAGCAGCAGAAGGGCAGCAAGGGCTTTCATGCAGGAACTCCGGAAGGGCGGACGACGCCCGAGGGTTTGGATGGCACGAACGGCGGGACCGTTCCTGGCCTTTCAGAATACTCCGCTAATCCCTCCGGTCAGGCGCCCGTAATCCCATGCGAGCCGGGGGATTCCCGGCCCCCCTTCCCCGGAGGCCGCCATGCGCGCCGTCATGCTTCCGCTGGCCCTTGCGGCCGGCCTCGCCCTTCCCCTGTCCGCCCAGCAGGCCGCCCGCTTCATCAAGGTGGACATCGTCTCCAAGTCGTTCCACGCCCAGCGCTGCAAGACGGCTGCGGATCCCACCGAAGTCCATATCCGCATGCCGGTCAGCCTGGCCAGCAGCATCCTGGACATGGCCGGGAACAGCGAGATCAAGGTCAACGGGGAAGCCCGCAAGGGCCTGAAGCCTGAGCAGCTCCAGCAGCTCCTGCGGGATGCCAGGCCGGGCGATCTCCTGCTGGAAGTCACCACGGACAAGGGCGATCACATCCGCGTCACCATCGAGTAGCCGGGAGCCCGGTCCGCGCCACACAAGCCCCGCCCCGGCGGGGCTTCATCGTTGTACGCTGGAATCATGGAATCGCTGACTGAACTCCGGGTCCGCTATGCCGAGACCGATGCGATGGGGATCGTCCACCACGCGACCTATCCTGTGTGGATGGAGCTGGGACGCAGCGATTTCCTGCGGGAACTGGGGCAGAGCTACGCCGAATGGGAGGCCCAGGGCGTCCGGCTGGTGGTGAACGAGATCCGCGTCCGCTTCCGCGCCCCGGCCCGCTACGACGAGCTGGTGGAGGTCCGCACCCGGCTGGCGGAGGCCGGCCGGCGGCGCATCGTCTTCCACTACGACATCGCCCGGGACGGGACGCTGCTCGCGGTGGGCGAAAGCATCCATCTGGTGGCCGGCTCGGACGGCCGCGCGCGGGTGCTGCCGGAGGAACTGCTGGCGCTGATTCAGCGCGACTGAGCCAGGCAGAGGGCCAGCATCCGGCCCAGGGCATCCATGAGCCGGCGGCGGTCCGCATCGAAGGCATCCCGTTGGAAGCTCTGGAAGCTCAGCAGCCCCATCGGACGGTCGCCCCAGCCCAAGGGAAGGCCGTACCAGGAGTGGGGAATGAGCCCCGTGGCCTGCTCCGCAGCCGTGAGCAGACTCCCCGCGGCAAGCCCCTCCTCCAGGGTCCGGATGTAGATCGGGCGGGCGGATTCCAGCACCCGTTCGGAAAGGCCCGCGCGCTCCGACAGGCGCCGGGAGGGATGGACCCGGGCCCGTCCCCCCTCGTGGTAGAGCACGAAGGTGAGGCTGTCCGCCTCCCAGTCGGCCAGCGCCAGGAAGAAGCAGGCCAGCCCCAGGGGCTTGAAGCACAGCTCCAGCAGGGTCTCGGCCAGGGCCAGAGGACTCATCCCGGGCTGTAGGCGCTCGGCGGCGGCCAGCAGGAGATCGCGCTCCCCATCCAGGTGGTGCGCCAACTCCCGGGCGTCCTCGAGCCGGGCCTTCAGGCCGGCCGCCTCCTCCTCCGCCAGACGCAGCCGCTCGGCCTGCTCGCGCAGGACCTCGTCCGTACTTTTGGTGCCGAACAGCCCCATGGGGGAACCTTTTGGAGGGATCCAGAAGCCTGAATGATGGTTTCCTAGAAGCATGAAGATGAGGCGCCCGCTCTCCCTGTTCAATACCCTGACGCGGAAAGTTGACGAAGTTGTCCCTGGGGAGCCGGGGGTTATCCGCCTGTACACCTGCGGACCCACCGTTTACAACGTGGCCCACATCGGCAACCTGCGCACCTTTCTTTTCCAGGATCTGCTCAAGCGCACCTTCCAGGCCGCGGGCCACGCCGTGCGTCACTGCATGAACATCACCGACGTGGAGGACAAGATCATCCGCGACTCCCAGGGCGACCTGCCCGCGGATGCCACCAACGCGGACCGCCATGCCGCCATGAAGGCCCTCACGGAGCGGTTCACGGCAATGTTCCTGGAGGATCTGGAATCCCTCCGCATCCAGCGCGCCACCTACCTGCCCCGCGCCACGGAGTACCTGCCCCACATGATCCGCCTGATCCAGGATCTGGAGGCCAAGGGCCTGGCCTACGTCCGCGAGGGCAGCGTCTACTACCGCATCGCGGGCCTGCCCCAGTACGGCTGCCTGGCCCACCTGGACCGGGAGGGCATGAAGACCGGCGCCAGCGTGGATGCCGACGAGTACGAGCGCGACTCCGTCACCGACTTCGTGCTGTGGAAGGCCACCAAGCCCGGCGAGCCCTGGTGGGACAGCCCCTGGGGCCCCGGCCGCCCCGGCTGGCACATCGAGTGCTCGGCCATGGGTATGGAGCTGCTGGGCGAGCGGGTGGACATCCACAGCGGCGGGGTGGATCTGATCTTCCCCCACCACGAGAACGAGATCGCCCAGAGCGAGGGCTGCCTGGGCCACCCGTGGGTGAGCCACTGGGTCCACGGCGAGTTCCTGATGGTCGAGGGACAGAAGATGTCCAAGAGCCTGGGGAATTTCTTCAGCCTGCGCGACCTCATGGCCAAGGGGGTGGACCCCATCGCCTTCCGCTATGCCATCCAGAGCAACCACTACCGCAAGGTGCTGAACTTCAGCTTCGAGGGCCTGCGTGCGGCCGAGAATGCCCTCAAGCGCATCCGCGCCTTCCGCACGCGCATGGAAGGCGAAGGCCAGGCCGGCGGCGGCCCCTGGAAGGAGGCGGTGGAGCCCCTGGCCCGCGTCGCCCAGGCCCGGGAGGCCTTCTGGGCGGCCCTGGCCGATGACCTGAACACCCCTGAGGCCCTGGCGGCCCTCTTCACGCTCATCAGCGATCTGAACGCCCAGGACGATCATGTGGCCCTCACCCGCGAGGAACGGGACGCGGCCCTGGCCTTCCTGGACGAGACCGATGCCATCTTCGCCGCCTGGCCCCACGAGGAGGCCAACCTCGACGCCGAGGTAGAGGCCCTCATCGAGGCCCGCCGGGCCGCCAAGGCCGCGAAACAGTGGGCCGAGGCCGACCGGGTGCGCGACCAGCTCAAGGCCCTGGGCATCGTCCTCGAGGACCGCAAGGACGGCACCACGGGGTGGCGGCGGGGCTGATGCGGGCGGCCCTCTCCATCGGCCTCCTCCTCGCCCTCGTCGGCGGGATCTTCACCTACCTGGCCCGGCGTTCCATGGCGTTGTGTCCTGCGCTGGCGCGGCATCCGGCGGGTGTATGGGGCTTCCTCGGCCTCTTCATCCTGCTGATGTTCCTGGTCCCGATGCTGAACCACCTCACGGACCACCGGCTGGATGCCCTCTACGGGCTGAGCTACGGCCTCTTCGGCTTCGTCAGCTCGTACCTGCTCTACCTCCTGGCCGCCGACCTGGGCCAGGCCCTCCTCCGCCGCTTCGCCCAAGCCCCCGCCTCCATCGGGTCCTGGGCCGTCGGGCTGGCCCTGGGCGCCGCCCTGCTCTCCTGCGCCGCGGGCCTTCTCCCGGCCCTGCGCCAGCCGGCGCTGAAGACGGTGGAGGTGCCCATCCAGGGGCTTCCCGAGGGGCTCGACGGTTTCCGCATCGTCCAGGTGTCGGACCTCCACCTGGGTCCGCTCGTTCCGACTGCCAAGGTCGAACGGCTGGCCGGACGGATCAACGACCTGAAGCCGGATCTCGTGGCCGTCACCGGTGATCTGGTGGATGGGGAGGCGGATGGTGTGCGGGTGAAGGTCGAGCGGCTGGCGGGCCTCCGCAGCACTCACGGCGTCTATTTCGTCACAGGCAACCACGAGTACTACTCCGGCGTGGCGAAGTGGCTTCCGGTGCTCCACGGGATGGGCTGGGAGGTGCTGGACAACACGCACCGGGTGCTCCAGCACCACGGGGCCGTCCTGGTGGTGGCGGGTATGCCCGATCCGGCCGCCCGCGGACGCCGCGGCACGGGGCAGGGACCGGATCTCCAGACCGCCCTGGCCGGCGCACCGGAGGGCGCCCCGAAGCTCCTGCTCTTCCACCCGCCCACGGGGTACGAAGCCGCCGAGCGGGCCGGCATCAGCCTCCAGCTCTCCGGCCACACCCATTCCGGCCAGTACTTCCCCTGGAGCCTGGTGGTGCGCTCCCTCTACCGCTTCCCGCGCGGCCTGCACCGGTTCGGCGGGATGTGGCTCTACACCAGCGTCGGCACCGGCTTCTGGGGCCCGCCCAACCGGTTCCTCGTGCCGCCGGAACTGACCCTGCTGGTGCTGCGGCGGGCCTGAGCCGTCACAGCGCAGCCAGCACCGTCTCCGGCTCCAGCTCTTCCAGGCACTGCCGCCGCTGGCAGGCGCGCTCGCGGCAAGGCGAGCAGGCGATGCCGGTGCGGAGGATGCGACCAGCCCCATCGGGCAGGCCCGCCACCACCGGATCGCTCGACCCGTAGAGGCCCAGGGCTGGCACGCCCAGGACCACAGCCAAGTGCAGCAGGCCCGTGTCGGGCGCCACCACGCGATCTGCCTGGCGAACGGCGGCGGCGAGCTGCCACCATGCAAGCTGGGGGAGGGCGGGCACGCCGGTGCGCTCCGGCAGCCAGGCGCGGAGCTCCTCCTCCTCGGGACCGAGGGACCAGCGAAGCTCGCAGCGATCCTTCAGCATCCGGGCCAGGGCGATCCAGTGGCGCAGGGGCCAGCGCTTGATGGCGCCGCGCCGGGAGGCGCCGGGCACCAGCACCACACGGGGCTTCGCCGCCTGGGACCAGATAGGCCCCGGATCGGACAGCGGCACATCCTTCAGCACCGGCCGGAAGCGCCCGAGACCCGGCACGCCCCGGCTGCGTCCGAAGGCCTCGGCCAATCCCAGGGCCTGGTCGTAGCGGGTCTGGAGGCGGAAGGTCAGCGGATGGGTCTGGAGGGCGCCGGCGAACTCCTTGGTCACGCCATCGCCCCAGCGCTCGGAGATGCCTGCAAAGCGCGGGATCAGCGCCGCCTTCAGGATGCCGTGGAAATCCAGGCTGGCCTCGCAGTCCCGGATCGCGCTCGCCACCCGGCGCAGCTCGCCCAGAGCCCCCACGGGGCTGGACAAGCGTTTCCGCTGGACAATCACCGGCTCCAGCCAGGGCAGCGGCTCCAGCAGGAAGGCGTGGCGGTCCTCCACCACGGCCTTCAGGTGGGACTCGGGGAAGGCCTCGTGCAGGTTCGCCCAGGCCGGCAGCACCCGCAGGATGTCACCCAGGGCCGAGAGGCGGAGCAGGGCCAGGCTCACGGCCGGACCCCGGGCGCCGATGGGATGGGAGCGGCGTCCCGCCCCAGGCGCTCCGCACGATTCAGGTAGGCTGCTGTCATGAAATCCCTGAGACCTTTCAAGCCCTTCGCCAAAGACCAGTCCAAGAACCCGCCCCCGATGAACCGGCTGGACCAGCTGCTCCGGCGGTTCTCCAGGGTAGCCTACGGACTGGCGGTACTGCTCCTGTACGCCCTGGCCTCCACGGCCCTGGGGTTTGCCCTGGCCCCCGCCCTCTGGATCTGGGAGCACCTGCTCCGCCTCTCCCAGCGCTTCCCGGGCGCCCTCCACTGGTTCGGGGAAGGGTTCTCCCTGGCCCTCTGCTTCTTCATCTTCGGCCTCTGCCTCCTGGTGGTCATCCCCTTCTACAACTGGGTGCTCCCGACCCGCGTGAAGCCCTTCAAGGGCGGCTACTACACCCTGCATGCCCTGCCCTGGTTCCTGCACAACGGGCTGTTCTACCTCGTGCGGTTCACCTTCCTGCCCTTCGTGACCCTGACGCCCTTCGGCGTGTGGTTTCTCAAGGCCATGGGCATGAAGATCGGCCGCCACGCCTTCATCAACACGGAATACATCAGCGATCCCCAGCTCATCACCCTCGGGGATGACGCCGCCCTGGGCGGCAGCGTACGGATCTTCGCCCACTACGGCGGCGGCGGGAACCTGGTGATCGCGCCGGTCCGCGTGGGCCACCGGGCCACGCTGGGGCTGGCCTGTTGCGTCATGGGCGACGTGATCATCGGCGACGACGCCACCATCCTGCCCCACAGCGTCCTGCTGCCGGGGAGCAGGGTGGGGGCGGGGGAGACCTGGGGCGGCGTCCCGGCACGCAAGATCGAGCGGGAAGAAATGGAACGCATCAAGGCCGAAATCCGGGGCCTCTCCGAAACCCTAGGCTGACGCCGCCTGCGGTCTCTGATTCTCTCCCTGTGGGGCCCCGCTCCAGGGGCTGCCCCGCAGCCCCTTCCGCGACCCACATGGTCGGGAGGGGCGGCGTCCCGGCACGCAAGATCGAGCGGGAAGAAATGGAACGCATCAAGGCCGAAATCCGGGGCCTCTCCGAAACCCTAGGCTGACGCCGCCTGCGGTCTCTGATTCCCTC
>JAKAMQ010000091.1 GCA_021812805.1 Acidobacteriota bacterium | reverse complement strand
GTAACCGGCGACGACGTGCTGGCGCGGCTGCCGGAGTTCCAGAAGCAGGGCCTGAAGCTCGCCAACATGGACACCGGCGAGGGCCTGTTCGACGCCCCCCGGGAGATCCTCAGCGCCAACGTCTATCTGCAGACCCAGGCCATGGTGGAGGCCCTGGATACGGGCGCCGACATCGTCCTCACCGGCCGCTGCACGGACCCGGGCCTCACCCTCGCGCCCCTGATCCACGCATTCAAGTGGGCCGCGGACGACTGGGACCGCCTGGCCGCGGGCACCGTGGCCGGCCACATCCTGGAGTGCGGCGCCCAGAGCACCGGCGGCAACTTCACCCGCTGGTGGGAGGTGCCCGAGCTCTGGAACGTGGGCTATCCCATCGCCGAGTGCTCGGAGGACGGCACCTTCGTCATCACCAAGCACGCGGGCACCGGTGGGATGGTCACGGTGGACACCGTGAGCGAGCAGCTGGTCTACGAGATGGGCGACCCCCAGAACTACGTCACCCCCGACGTGGTGGCGGACTTCACCTCCATCCGGCTGGAGCAGGCGGGCCCCGACCGGGTGCGGATCCACGGCGTAAAGGGCAAGCCCCGCACCCCCTTCCTCAAGGTGAGCGGTGCCTACCTCAAGGGCTACAAGGCCACGGGCCAGCTCACCCTGTCGGGCCCCCGGGCCCTGGAGAAGGCCAAGCTCTGCGCGGACATCGTCTGGAAGCGCCTGAAGGCCGCCGGCTTCGAGTACGAGCACACGGACGCCGAGTTCCTGGGTGCCAGCACAGTCCACGCGGGCATCGCCCCCGCGCCGGCGGATCCGGCCGAGATCGTGCTGCGCTTGAGCGTGAAGGATGCGGACCGGAAAAAGGTCGAACGCTTTGGCCGGGAGATCGCCCCGCTGGTCACGGCGGGCCCAGCGGGCGTGACCGGCTTCGCGGGCGGCCGCCCCAAGGCCCAGGAGATCGTGGCCTACTGGCCGGCCCTGCTGCCGCGGGAGCGGGTGGCCTGGTCGGTGAGCGTGGCGGAGGTTTGATATCAACGAGGGGGGACCGCCTGCTCGCCTTCGTCTCGCGATGTCCCCCCTCGTGCACCCCCACGGGATCTCCCGGCCAAGCCGGGATACCCCGTCTGTCATCAACGAGGGGGGACCGCCTGCTCGCCTTCGCCTCGCGATGTCCCCCCTCGTGCACCCCCACGGGATCTCCCGGCCAAGCCGGGACACCCCGTCTGTCATCAACGAGGCGGGACCGCCTGCTCGCCTTCGCCTCGCGATGTCCCCCGCGTCTGACGGGAACCTGTTGCCGGGCCGCTCCACTCAGGAACGGCCCTCAACCTTCCGGCGAAGCTCCGTGTCCAAACAGCCTGGGCCCTTGCCGGTCTGAACAGACAACCCATCCTTGGATGGCTTCCCCGGAGTCTCTCCATGCGGCACCCGCTCTTTCTTCTTTCTGGCGCCCTGGGATTGGCAGCCCTGCTGGGCTGCTCCAGTTCGAACAACACGGGCCCCTCCTATAGCTACCTGGTGAACGGCATCGCGGTAGCGGATCTGGATGGCAACGGCCTGCCGGACATCCTGGGCCTGGTGTCCACCAGCACCAACGGCAGTCCCACGCAGGGCTACGTCAGCGCCCGCTACCAGATGGCCGGCGGGCAGTTCGCCCTGCCCCCCACCCGCTTCGGCGTGGGCACTGGCCCCGCCAACTTCGTCCTGGCGGATCTGAACGGGGATGGCCGGCCCGACCTGGTGGTGGCCAACGCCAGCGATGGGACCGTCACCGTACGTCTGGCCGATCCGGCCAATCCCGGTCTTTTCCTGCCCGCCACCGTCCTCGCCACCCCCGGCCGGACGCCCCTGGACGTGGCCGTGGGGGATCTGAACGGGGACGGCCTGCCCGATATCGTGGTGGCCGCCAGCGGCGCCAACAGCGTCCTCGTCTTCGATCAGCAGGCCGGCGGGACGTTCGCCCCTCCGGTGGCCCTTCCGGTGGGGGGCGATCCCCAGGCGGTGGCTGTGGGTGACCTGGATGGCAACGGACTCGCGGATATCGCCGTGGGCACCTCGGCCAACACCGTGTCCGTGCTCCTCCAGACCACCGCGGGCACCTTCGCTCCGGCGGTGGACTACGCCACTGGCGTGGATCCCGTGGCCCTCAAGGCCGTGGATCTCAATGGCGACGGGAAGCTGGACCTGCTCACCGCCGACTACGGCGCCAGCACCTCGCCCAACACCCTGGGTCTGAGCGTGCTGCTCCAGGGTGCCACGGCGGGAACCTTCCCCACCCATGTGGAGTACGCGACCGACTACCGGTCGGCGGCCCTGGCCGTGGGTGATCTGGACGGGGATGGCCATCCCGATGTGGTGGTGGCCAATGCCGGACTCTCCGGCACACCCGGCAGCATCTCCGTGCTGCGCCAGGATCCCGCCCACCCGGGTGTCCTGCTGCCCGCCTCGAACCTGAGGGGACTCTGGGGCCCGCTGGGCGTGGCCATCGCGGACATGGACGGGGACGGCCATCCGGATCTGGTGGTCGCTGACGGGGATATCACCGTGCGCTACCAGTCCGCCACCGTGCCCCTGACCTTCAGCGCCCCCCAGGCTTTCTACAACTGAAGACCGGACCGGACAGCAGGCTAAGGCCCCGCTCGCGCGGGGCCTTCCTGCGTCCGTTCTGCCGTTCAGGCGAGGCTGACGGAGATCTTCTTGGGTCGCACCTCGGGGCGCTTGGGCACCATGAGGGTCAGCACGCCGTTGCGCAGTTCCGCCACCACCTTCTCGGAATCCACATCTTCCGGAAGGCTGAAAGTCCGGCTGAAGCTGCCGTGACTCCGCTCCGCCAGGTGGCTGCGCTCGCCCTCCTTGAGGGTCTCGGATTCCCGCTTGCCGGCCACGGTGAGCCGGTTGCTCTCCAGGCTGATCTCCAGATCGGCTTCCAGGATGCCCGGGAGATCGGCCTTGAACTGGTAGGCGTCGGGCCCTTCTTTCACATCGAAACTGGGCATGAAGGCGGCGGTCGGCGCACCGAGATCGTAGTCGCGCAGCGGATCCCAGCGCAGGAAGTCGCGCATGAGACGGAAGGGTTCCAGGCTGGCGGCCGTGGCGGGCAGGACCTGGGGTTCGCGGGTGCGAAGGATGGTCATGGGGTCCTCCTAGAAGGATGGGTTGAGGGGAGATTCAGCCGGATTCCGCCCCTGGCGGAGGCATGAATCAAATTTCGAATAAAATCTTAGTCAACTTGAATCACCCGTCAACCCCCCCCTTCAGGAATCCGAAATCTACCAGATTCAAGCGCCATGGGTGATCATGCCGACAAACCCATCCGTCATCCCGGGAGGCTTCATGTCGCTGATCCGGCGGTTCCGCTTCCGTTCCCTGTCGGGCAAGGTGCTGGCCCTGAGCCTGGTTCCGGTGGCCCTGTTCGTCCTCTTCTTCGTCTTCTACGTCCTGCCGGCGCTCCACAACGCGGTGATGTCGGCCAAGAAGGACGGGGTCCGGCAGGTGGTGGAGACCGCCATCAGCCTGCTCCAGGAGCAACAGGCGCAGGTCCAGGCCGGTCAGCGCAGCCTGGCGGACGCCCAGGCCCGGGGGAAGGAGATCCTCGAACACCTCCGCTACGACGGCAGCAACTACCTCTGGGTCCAGGCGCCGGGCCCCCGCATCGTGGCCCATGGCACCCGCCCCGACTGGGACGGCAAAGCCACGGATGATCTGGGCGATCCGGTCCTGGCCAAGCTCTTCCGGGATCTGGAAGCGACCGCCCGCCCCCCCCAGGGCGGCTTCCTCGAGTACGAATTCACCAAGCCCGGCGAGCAGGGCCTCTTCCCCAAAGTGAGCTACGTCCGGACCTTCGCCCCCTGGGGCTGGACCGTCGGCACCGGGGTCTATGTGGACGATGTAAACCGCCAGGTACGGGTCATGGCCACCGCCCTGTTCGCAGGGCTCGCCGCCGTGTCGCTCCTGGTGTTCTTCCTCGCACGGGGCCTGGCCCGGCACATGGTGCGCCCCCTCCACCAGCTGGTGGCGGGTCTCCGGAACAGCGACCTCTCACGCCAGATTCCCGTGCTCGCCGAGGACGAGATCGGCCAGGCCGCCCAGGCCTTCAACGACTACAACGGGGGCATGCGGAAGACCGTGCTGAGCGTCTCCGAGTACGCGGCGCGCGTGGCCTCCGGCAGCACGGAACTGGCGGCCTCCGCCGAGGAGATGGCCAAGGCGGTGGCGGAGATCGCCCGCGTGAGCGAGGATCTGAGGACGGCCGGAGAGCAGGTATCTGGAGCCATGCATGGACTCGGCACCAACGCCAACCTTGTGGCCACCCGCACCCGGGAAGCGGAAACCCGGAGCCAGGATGTGGTCCAGGAGACGGACCGCAGTGCCGAGGCAGGCCAGGGCACGGCCCGCGGCATGTCGGACATCCAGCAGGTCACCGGCCAGATCGTGCAGGCGGTGTCGGTGATCCAGGAGATCGCCCGGCAGACCAACCTGCTGTCCCTCAACGCCGCCATCGAGGCGGCCAAGGCCGGCGCCCAGGGCAAGGGCTTCGCCGTGGTGGCCGAGGAGGTCCGGAAGCTGGCGGAACGCTCGGGCACCGCCGCCCGGGAGATCGAGACACTCATCCAGCGCACCCAGGAGGTGGTCGCCGGCGGCGTCCAGAGTGTGGACACCACCCTCGCCAGCCTGGGCGCCATCCGCGAACGCATCGCCGGCATGGCCCAGAGCATCACGGACATCGGCGGCCTATCGCGCCAGCAGGCCGCCACGGGACAGGACGTGGCCGCCATGATGGCCCAGACCACCGGGCGGCTGGCCCAGAATGCCTCCGCCACCCACGAACTGGCCTCCACCGTCCAGGAGATCGCCAAGACCTCGGATGAACTGGCCCACGTCGCCGAAGGCCTGCGCGCCGTGGTGGAGGGCTTCCGACTGTAACCCCACCCGGCGCCACGGCATCCATGAGGGCGATACACTCGCACCTCCGGGGTTGCCATGCGAAAAACCATCCTCCTCCTGGGACTGCTCTCCGCCAGCGTGATCGTCGCCTGGTGCGGCCGGGCGCTGCTGCCGGCCGTCCATCCAAGGGCCGTGACGCCCCGCGGCCCCCTCTACGACTGGGAGAAGGTCTCCATCGAGCGCTTCAAGGAGGCCGCGCCCAGCGTGGTCTACATCACCACCACCGAGGAACGGGCCCGGGACATCTTCGGCTTCGATGTCGTGGAGACGCCCGCCGGGGCCGGCACCGGCTTCATCTGGGACACCGAAGGGCACGTGGTCACCAACTTCCATGTCATCCAGGGGGCCTCCCGCGCCTTCATCACCCTCAGCGATGGCAGCCGGCACGAGGCCCGCTACGTGGGCGGCGCGCCGGACAAAGATCTGGCCGTGCTGCAGATCCTCAAGCCCCCGCCGCAGCTCCGGCCCATCCCCATCGGGACCAGCGCCGACCTTCAGGTGGGCCAGTCCGTGCTGGCCATCGGCAACCCCTTCGGATTGGACGCCACCCTGACCACCGGCGTGATCTCGGCCCTGGGCCGGGAGATCCAGAGCGTCACCCAGCGGCGCATCACCGGCGTCATCCAGACGGATGCCGCCATCAATCCCGGCAACAGTGGCGGCCCCCTGCTGGACAGCGCCGGCCGCCTCATCGGCGTGAACACCGCCATCCAGAGCCCGAGCGGCGCCAGCGCCGGTATCGGCTTCGCCATGCCCGTGGATACCGTGAACCGCGTCGTGCCCCAGCTCATCGCCCGGGGACGGCTCGAACGGCCGGATCTCGGGTTCGAGCCGGTGTCCGGGCGCCTCGTGGCCCGCACCTTCGGCCCCCAGCAGGGCGTCATGGTGGGCCGGGTCTATCGCGGCGGCGCCGCGGCCCGGGCCGGCCTCCAGGGCGTGGGCATGGATGGCCGCCACGTCTATGCCGGCGACCTCATCCAGGCGGTGAACGGCAAGCCCGTGGCCGACTGGGATGCCCTCATGGATGCCGTGGAGGCCCTGCCCCTGGGCAGCACCGCCACCCTGGAGGTCCAGCGCGGCGGCCAGCGGCTGCGCGTGCCGCTCCAGCTCGAGGCCGCGCGCTGATCAGCCCTGCACCCACACCGGCTCGAGGCCGAGCAGCTTCGCCACGGCTTCGCGGCCCCGGGGGCCGGGATCCACGGTGAAGGCGTTCACCCAGGCGTTCACGTAGCGGCCCACCATCTCGCGGTCCATGCCGCGGCCGAAGGATTGGCTGTAGTCCACGCTCTCCCAGTGCCGGGCCTGGGCCAGCTCGACGCTCTTCCGCATCAGCACCGCGAAGTGCTGCTTCACCTCCGGGGGAAGGTTCTTCCGGATGGCGTTGCCGCCCATGGGCAGGGGCAGGTCGTAGGCCGCCTTCCACCAGGCGCCCAGATCCGCCACCAGGTGCAGGCCCGCGTCCCGGTACATGAGCTGGCTCTCGTGGATGAGCAGGCCCGCCTCGAAGCGCCCCGCCGCCACGGCGGGCATGATCTCGTCGAAGGGCACCA
The DNA here is from genome assembly GCA_021812805.1 of Acidobacteriota bacterium. Taxonomy (GTDB): domain Bacteria; phylum Acidobacteriota; class Holophagae; order Holophagales; family Holophagaceae; genus Geothrix. The sequence goes on along the minus strand of JAKAMQ010000091.1, from coordinate 4,645 downwards.
GCTCCACCCGGGGCTCGAAGCCCAGCTCCGCGCACCACTTCCGCATGGCGAGGTAGGCACTGGTGCGCTTGCCGGGAATGGCCAGGGTCACGTCCTTCAGGGCGGCGGGCAGAATCGGCGCCCGGCTCACCACCAGGGGCCCCGTGCCCTCCTGGATGCTGCTGCCGGCGGTCAGCAGATCGTAGCGGTCGCGCAGCTCCGGGTAGGCCCCGAAGCTGATGGCCGTGACGTCATACTTGGCCTCCAGGGCCTCCGTATTCAGCCGTTCGATGTCCTTGCGGATGAATTCGATCTCGAAGCCCTCGGGGTCGAGCCACCCGAGCGCCAGGGGGGCCATCATGTAGGCGTCGTCGGAATCCGGGCTGTGGGCGATGGTGAAGCGCATGGGTTCTCCTGTTTCCAATGCCACGGGGAGCTTCCTCCCGCTGCGACGGTCAAGCCACCTCGCAGGATAGCCCCCGGCCGTTGAAGGTGGCGACCAGGACGGCCAGGCGCGCCTCATCCAGCAGCCGCGCATCCGGCGCGCAGGTCAGGCGGCGCCCCAGCCCTTCGTACTTGGGCTCGCCCAGGGGGTGGTAGGGCTCCAGATCCAGCCGCTCCAGCCCCAGGGACAACATCAGATCCGCCAGGGCCTCGTGGTCCGACGCATCATCATTCAGCCCCGGGATGACCGCATGGCGGATGACCACCTTCGCCGGGGCATGGGCGGCCAGCCAGCGGAGGTTCGCCAGGATGAGCGTGTTGTCCTGGCCTGTCAGCGCGAGGTGCTTCGCCGGGTCCAGCGCCTTGAGATCATAGAGGAACAGATCCACCAGGGGCTCACAGGCCTGCAGATCCCGCAGCGGCACGTGGCCGCAGGTCTCCACCGCGGTGGCGATGCCCCGCTCCCGGCAGCCCCGCAGGAGCGCCTCCAGGAAGGCCGGCTGGGCGAAGGGCTCTCCGCCGGAAAAGGTCACCCCGCCGCCGGAATGGCGGAAGAAGTCCGCATCCCGGGCCACCTCCTCCACCACCGCCTCGGCCCGGACGGGGCGGCCCACGGCGACGAGGGCGCCCCCGGGACAGGCGGCGGTGCAGGCCAGGGTGGCGCAGGTCGCGCACACCGCCCGGTCCGGCACCGGCACGCCGTGGATGGCCGTCATCGCCTGTTCCGGGCAGGCCTCGACGCACCGCAGGCACGCCAGACAGCGCTCCGGCACCTGGCGCAGTTCCACCCGGAAGGCCTGCGACTCGGGATTGCAGCACCAGGCGCAGGCCAGCGGGCAGCCCTTCATGAACACGAGTGTGCGGATGCCCGGCCCGTCGTGGACCGCGTAGGACTGGATGTCGAAGAGGGTTCCCGTGGTCATCAGAGGGTGTGCTCGGTCCGCCAGATCACCTGGTCCTGGAGGGCCCGGCTCATCTCCACCCAGTAGGCGGAGAACCCCGCCACCCGCACGACGAGATCGCGGTAGGCCTCGGGCCGCGCCTGGGCGTCGCGCAGCATGCGGGAATCCACCACGTTGAACTGCACGTGGAAGCCGGGGCGCTCGAAGTAGGTCTTGATGAGGGCCAGGAGGTTCTTGGAGCCGCGCTCGCCCTTGAGGGCCGAGGGGTGGAATTTCAGGTTCAGGAGGCCGCCGCGGATCTGGGTGTGGTCCACCTTGGACGAGGAGCGGATCACCGCGGTGGGGCCGTGGGTGTCCGTGCCCGGGAAGGGGCTGGTGACACCATCGGCCAGGGGTTCCCCGGCCTTCCGGCCATCCGGGAAGGCGCCGCAGGCCTTGCCGAAGGGCACCGGGGTGGAGATGGCCAGCATGCTCGGATCGTAGGGCTTGCCAAGGAAGTTCTCCTGGCCCCGCACCCACGCGCAGTAGTCCGCGAAGAGATCCAGGAACAGGGCGTCCGCCGCGTCGTCGTCGTTGCCCCACTTCGGCGCGTCCAGGGCCTTCCGGCGCAGCACCTCGTGGCCCTCCCAGTTCGCGGCGACCGCCGCACGGAGTTCCTCCAGCGTGCAGACGCGGTCCTCGGCGCAGAGCTTTCTCACCGCCGCCATGGAATTGGCGACATTCACCAGCCCCGAGGAAAGGGTGGTGGGTGATCCGTTCAGGAGGGCACCGCCGTCGTCCATGCACTTCCCGCGACCCAGGCAGTCCTGCACGAACACCGAACAGAACACCAGGGGCACGGTGTCCCGGTGGGCCAGCATCACGTAGTTCCAGTACTGCTGCCAGTTCCGGAGGGTGGTGTGCATCTTGTCGCGGAAGGAGCGCTGCACGTCCTCGTAGGTGCGGGGAGACACCGCCTCGAACAGGCGGAGGCCCGTGAGGGGATCCACCCCATCGTTCAGCACCAGGTCGAGCAGCTTCCCGTGGTTCACGAAACCGGCCTGCACCACGCCGTAGCTGAGCCCCTGGAGGGTGGGCTCCGTGCAACCGCCGATGGCCGCGTGCTTGCGGATGAGCTCCACGGGCAGGCCCGAAGTCTTCCGCTCGTGCTCGATGTAGGTCTTCTGGTTGAAGAAGGCCGGGTAGCCCACACCGGTCTTCACGCACTCCGCCGCCTTCATCAGGAACGCCGGGGAGAGCTGGTCGTCGTACCAGACCGAGAGGGTGGGCTGGGTCATCTGCATGCGGATCTGCGCGTCCAGGATCACCCGGCTGAGCTCGTTGTCGGCGGGGCGCCCGGCCTCGTCCACGCCGCCGAGGATGAGGTTCTGGTAGAGGTTGCCGTGGCCCAATCCCTGCCAGCTGAGGCTCGCCACGTACTCGATCTGCGTCATCTTGACGAAGAGCTCCTCGAAAAGCTCCACCGCCTCGTCGTAGGACACGGAGGCATCCGCCTGGAAATAGGGGTTGAGCACCTGGTCCAGGCGGCCGGGGCTGTAGCCCAGGTGGCTGCCCTCGATGTGGCCGAGCAGGTAGGTGAACCAGAAGGACTGGAGGGCCTCGCGGAAGGTGCGGGGCGGCTCCGCGGGCACCCGGCGGCAGCTTTCGGCCATCTGCTCAAGCCGCGCCTTCCGGGCCGGATCCTCCTCGAGGGCGGCCTGCCGCTCGGCTTCTTCCCCATGCCGTTCCGCGAAGACCAGCGCCCCTTCGAGGGTGCGCTTGGCGGCGCGCCAGAAATGCAGCTTGCCAGCTTCCTGGATGCCGGCGGGGCGGAACGCCGCGATCCGCGCCTCGATCTCCCCCAGGATGGCCCGGTAGCCCTTGGCGAGGGCCGTCTCGAAGTCCAGCACCAGGCGCCCTTCCGGGCAGGGGTCATGGGGCGCGGTGAAGAGGCCGGTCTCCCAGCCCTGCTCGATGAAGGCGGCCGCCGGGAAGTGCGTCTTCCAGAGCCGGTCGCCCTGGGCCATGAAACACCGGTCCTCCCAGTACTCGCAGATCTCCCGGAAGGTCTCGAAATCGGCGTTGGCGATGAGGAACTTCCCCGAGAAGACGCGGTACTCCCCCTGCTCCGCCAGGGCCAGGCTCTGCTCGATGCCGCCGCCGTGGCCCTGGTCCATGTGCTTCTGCTGGGCGTCCTGCTGCTCCTGCCGGATCCCCTTGAGGAAGGGGCCGGCCGCGTAGTTGGCGTAGGGGATCGCCCCGCGGATGAAGCGGGTCTTGTTGCCGACGAGTTCATCCTGGGGATGGATCACGGGCGTCAGGCGCTCCAGGGCGTAAGCATGGTTCTCCGCCCGGCGCTCGAGCACCTCCAGGCCATCCGTGCGGCGGTGGGATTCGGTGAGGAGGCGGATGTAGTCAATGTCCACCATCAGGGGCGCCTGGAGGTAGCGCGCCTTCAGGAACGCCGTCCGCGCCCCGGAGGGGCGGCACGTCCCTTCCCGGGGGGTGAAGGGCTGGGCGCAGGCGAGGGTCACGGAAGCCTCCCGGGCCCATTCCGGACCCCGACATCGGACCACCCTACCGGGAAAGGCGCGTAGCAGGGGTCACGCCCGGCATGCCCTGGGCCTACCCGATCGCCTCCGGATCCCTGGACGCCAGTTTCTGCCCGACCCGCTCCACCGCCTTGGCGGCCAGGGTGTAGCGGGGGTTCTCCTCCAGGGCCTTCCGGTAGTGCTCCAGGGCGAGCTCCAGCCGGCCCTTGGTCTCGAAGACCCGCCCCAGATTGAAGTGCGGGAAGCAGTAGCTCTCGTAGCGCTGCGCCTTCAGGGCCATGCGGAGCCAGGGCAGGGCCTCGTCCGGCTCGCCCTGCTCCAGGTAGTAGGCGCCGATGTCGTTGTAGGGATTGCCGTACTCGGGATCGAGATCAATGGCGCGGTGGCAATCCTCGATCGCCGCGGCGTAGTCCTTCTCGAAGGAACGGGCCCAGCCCCGGAAGGTGTAGGCCTCCGGCGTGGGGAAGATCTCCAGGGAGCGGGTGTACAGGGCGATGGCCCTGGGGATCTCCCCCTTCATCTGGAGCTCGTAGGCCTTGGACACCCACTCCTTGGCCTCCTGGCGCTTGTCCTGGCGTTCCAGTTCGTCGCTCATGGGGCACCCTCGGGCCTCCCAGGATACGTCCACCGGACTCGTCCCGCGCGGCCCGGTTCCCTCCTATCCTGGGAACATGGTGACTGAAGCGCCCGGATCCTACTGCCAGAACTGCCTCGCCTGGAATCCCGGCGACCGGGAGACCTGCCTGAAGTGCGGCACGCGCCTGCTCATCCTCACCGGCGACCAGACCT
>JAKAMQ010000240.1 GCA_021812805.1 Acidobacteriota bacterium | reverse complement strand
TGTCTGACCTCGTTGCCCACATTACTGACGCCCAGTTCCCGGAAACCGTGAAGGAAGGGGTGACCCTGGTGGATTTCTGGGCTCCCTGGTGCGGTCCCTGCAAGATGATCGCCCCCATCCTGGATGAGCTCGCGGGAGAAATGACCGGCAAGGCCAAATTCGTCAAGATGAACGTGGACGAGAATCCCGAGATCGCTGGGCAGTACGGCATCATGTCCATCCCCACCCTGATCCTGTTCAAGAACGGCAAGCCCGAAGGCAAGATCGTGGGCGGCCAGCCCAAACCCCAGATCAAAGCCTTCATCGAGGGCGCGCTGTAGAACGATGCGCTATGAGCCATGAGGTAGGAGCTAACTTGGCGCGCCTTCGGCGCCCCCACTCAAGGCTCATAGCTGTTGGCTCATGGCTGGTAGCTTAGGCCCAGGTCAGGGCTTCTTCTTCAGCACCAGGCGGATCTGATTTCCGGTTTCATTGAAAGTGACCTCGTCCATGACCATCTGGATCATGGCCAGGCCCCGGCCGGTCAGTCTGTGCAAGGAGTCTTCAGCGGCATAGGCCACCCGGGAGGTGTCGAATCCGGGCCCCTGGTCCGTGATGGTCACCGCGAAAATCTCGGGAGTGGATTCCATCAGCACATCCACGGTCCTGGAAGCGAAATGTTCATCCGACAGCCGCTTCAGCCGTAAAGTCGTGTAGGGGTCCGTTTCGCTGAACATATCGCTTTTCATGGACGAATCCAGCTCCAGATTGCCATGTTCCAGCGCGTTCACCAGGGCCTCGTGGAAGGCCATGGAGATGACATCCACATTGGTGGGCGAGGCGAAGCCCATGGGCACCAGCCGGTCCGTGAGATGGCGGATGATGCTGCCGATATCCAATTCATCGCAACGGAAGGAGAAATGCCGTGTCTCTTTCTGCAGGCCTTTCAATCCGTCCTGGGCCAGCCGGAAGTCACGGTGCATCTCCACCAGGTGGAACACATTCTTCACCAGCTCTTTCAGGGCAAGCGGTTTCTGGAACAGATTGGCCGCGCCCATGCGCATGGCCCGCACAGCGTATTCCAGTGAGGCCTGGCCGGTCATGAGCACCACCGGCAGATTGGCCTGGATGTCCTTCACACGAAGCACCACGTCGAAGCCATCCATGCCATCCATGTTGATGTCGGTGATGACCATGTCTATGGGCGGCGAGGCTGGATCCTCCAGCAATGCCAAGGCGGGGCCGCCTTCAGAAAAGGCGTGCACCTGAATGCCAAAGTGGCTGAGGGCGTCGGACACCATGCCCAGTACGGCCGGATCGTCATCCACGAGCAGAACATGGGGGGGCTGTTCCTGCATCGGTTCTGATCTCCGTCATGGATCAACTAGAGTAAGCCTGCGAGGGGAGAAATGGCTGAAGCAAAGTCCAAGTTTTTTCAAGCGCGCCCGAAAGACCTTCCGGCAGGATTGCATTCGCATCCCAACCCGGGCCCCGGGCTGGTGCCGACTCCAGGACCGATCGGATTGCAGCCATCAACTCCGATTCCCCCACAACCTCAAGCCTTCTGGCGGAGCGGAGGGGACCCACTAGGTCCTCGAAGTTGCCATAGCCTGGGCCGATGAGGGTCGGAATTCCCCAGCGGACGGGTTCAAGCGGATTGTGCCCGCCTTGGCCCCGCCAGCCTCCCCCAACGAGGGCAAGGGTGCCTTCGCCGTAGGCAGCGGGCAGGTCGCCGAGGGTATCAAGCAGGAGGATTTCCTTCTTCTGCCAGCGGCGTGGGTCTCCAGGCCATGGTTCCGACGCGCGAGCAAACGCGCAGCCTTGCCCTGTCAAGAAATCAGCCACGGCCTGGAAACGCCGGGGCTGCCGTGGCGCCAGCACCAGGCGAAGGGAAGGATACACGGAACGCAGTTCCCTCCAGGTCTTCAGCACCATGGATTCTTCGCCGTCCAGGGTGCTTCCCGCAATGATCACGGCATCCCCTTGCCAGCCCAGACGCAGGGCGTCCCAGGAGGCATTCAATGGGGGCGGACAGGGCAGGTCCGCTTTCAAATTGCCGCCCAGGGCAACGTTGGCCGCGCCCAGGGAACGGAAGCTCTCGGCGGATTCCGGGTCTCTCGCCGCCACCAGGGTGAGCCGCTCCGCGGCCTGCCTGAGCCATTTCCCGCCCATACCCGCGCGGCCGCTGGTCCGCGGCGTCAACCGCCCATTCACGATGATCCGGGGGATGCCTCGGGCTTCCAACTGGCGCAACAGGTTGGGCCAGAGTTCGGTCTCCAGCGCGATGAAGGCGCCAGGTGGAGTCCGGAAGAAGGACCGCAGCCCGGCGGGGTCGTCCACCGGAAAAACACCACCGCTGAGCAGGCCCCTGCCCTGGTCCCAAAGCGCGGCGCGTTCATTGAGCATGGCGAGCCCCGCCGGGGTTCCAGTGGTAAGGTGCACCCGGAACCGGGCATTCAATAATTTCTCCACTAGGCCTTTGGCCAGGATCAATTCACCGACGCTCACCGCATGCAGCCAGATCCATCGGGGCGGCAGATCGTCGGGCGCGCACGCTTCCAGCCTCAACCTCCAGCCGGTCGGCAGGCCGCGAGA
>JAKAMQ010000239.1 GCA_021812805.1 Acidobacteriota bacterium | reverse complement strand
GACGCCCTGGCCGAGTCCATGGCCCTGACCCTCCTGAAGCGGGCGTGAACATGATGCAGAAACTCCTCCGGCTCTCTCTGGCTGCAACCCTTGCCCTGAGTCCCCTGGGCCTCGCGGCGCAGGCCCCCGCGGCCCAGGCGCCCGCCTCGGAAGGCCTTTCGTCTTCCCATGCGGAGCAGGCGTCCACGGCGCACCCCGTTTCTGCCGAAGGCCCGGAAGCGGCCGAGGCCCATGAAGCGGCTGAGCATCACCCCGCGCCCATGGTGCTTTTCGGCAAGGCCTACGGCAACGGCCCTGCCTTCCTGGTGCAGCTTCTCAACTTTGCCATCTATGTGGCGGGGCTTGTTTTCCTGTTGAAGGGCCCCTTGTCGGCCATGTTCAAGACCCGGCGCGAGGAACTGGAGACGGCCCTGGCGAAGTCCGAGCATGACCGCGCCGAGGGCGAAGCCCAGCTGAAGGAGCTGGCCGCCAAGATGGCGGGTCTCGAAGGCGAATTGGCGGGCATCCTTTCCAAGGCCGAGGCCGATGCCGAGGTGGAGAAGCAGCGGGTGCTGGATTCTGCCCGGGCCGAGGCCCAGCAGATCCTGGCGCAGGCCCGGTCCGAGATTGGCCTCCAGAAGCGCCAGGCGGAGCAGGAGCTGCGCGCCCTGGTGGCGGAGCTGGCGGTGGAGGGTGCTGCCAAGCGGCTGGAGGCACAGCTGGCCGGGCCTGAGGCGGGCCAGGCCCTCGACCGGGCCATCCAGCAGATCGGAGGCATCCAGTGAGCCAGCGACTGACCGCCCGGCGCTACGCCAAGGCACTCCTTGAAATCGGCGACAAGCAGGGGAATGTGCCTCAGCTGCAGCAGGAGCTGGAGGCTGTCGCCACGGCTGTGGCCGCCCATGCGGATCTGGAACGCCTGGTGGCCTCGCCCCTGGTGCTGCCCCGCAAGAAAGCGGAAGTCTTCGAGCTGATTCTCGCGGAAGCCGGTGTGAGCCAAACCCTGCGTCATTTCTTCCGCGTCGTGGCCGAAGCCGGACGGCTGAACCTGCTTCCCGAACTTCGCCGCACGTTCGCCGATCTGGTGGACGAGCGCGCGGGCCTCGTGGAGGCGCGGGTCGCCAGCGCCCAGCCGCTCACCGACAGCCAGTCCAAGGCCCTCATGGCCGCGTTGGCCCAGCGCACCGGCAAGACCATCCGCCTCACCTGGAGTCCGGATCCCGCCCTGCTGGGGGGCCTGAAGGTCCAGGTGGGATCCACCGTTCTGGACGCCTCGCTCCAGGGCCAGCTCCACCAGCTCAAGACCCGGCTTCTCTCGGCCTAGTTCCGTTCTCGTCATTCGCAGGTTTCGGAGGCTTTCATGGATATCCGCGCGGAAGAGATCTCCCGCATCATTCGCAGCCAGATCGAGGGCTTCGATGCCCAGGTGGACGTGGCCGAAGTGGGCACGGTCATCAGCGTAGGCGATGGCATCGCCCGCGCCTACGGCCTCGAGAAGGTCATGGCTGGCGAACTGCTGGAGCTGCCCCACGGCGTGATGGGGCTCGCCTTCAACCTCGAGGAGGACAACGTCGGCATCATCCTGCTGGGTGAGGCCTCCGCCATCAAGGAAGGCGACACGGTCAAGCGCACGGGGCGGATCATGTCCGTGCCCGTGGGGCCTGCCTTCGTGGGCCGCGTGGTGGACGCCCTGGGCAATCCCATTGACGGCAAGGGACCGATTCCGGCCGTGGCCACCAATCCCATCGAGCGCATCGCCCCCGGCATCGTGGACCGCAAGAGCGTGCACGAGCCCATGCAGACCGGCCTCAAGGCCATTGACAGCCTCATCCCCATCGGGCGCGGCCAGCGTGAGCTAATCATCGGCGACCGCCAGACCGGCAAGACCGCTGTGGCCGTGGACACGATCATCAACCAGCGCGATACCGGCGTGATCTGCATCTACGTCGCCATCGGCCAGAAGCGCTCCACCATCGCCCAGGTGGTGAAGACCCTGGAAGAGTACGACGCCATGAAGCACACCATCGTGGTGGCCGCCTCCGCCTCGGAGGCCGCGCCGCTGCTGTTCCTGGCCCCCATGACCGGCGCGGCCATGGGCGAGTACTTCATGTGGCACGGCAAGGACGGCCAGCCCGCAGGCAAGGACAACCCGGGCGGCCATGTCCTCTGCATCTACGACGACCTCTCCAAGCAGGCTGCGGCCTACCGTGAGATTTCCCTCCTGGTCCGCCGTCCTCCCGGACGCGAGGCCTACCCTGGCGACGTGTTCTACCTCCACAGCCGCCTCCTGGAACGCGCCTGCAAGCTCAGCGATGAACGCGGTGCGGGCTCGCTGACGGCTCTGCCGGTCATCGAGACCCAGGCCGGCGACGTCTCCGCCTACATCCCGACCAACGTCATCTCCATCACGGACGGCCAGATCTTCCTCGAGAGCGACCTCTTCAACGCGGGCGTCCGCCCGGCTGTGAACGTGGGCATCTCCGTGAGCCGCGTGGGCGGTTCCGCCCAGGTGAAGGCCATGAAGTCCGTGGCCGGCACCATCAAGCTCGACCTGGCCCAGTACCGCGAGCTGGCGGCCTTCGCTCAGTTCGGGTCCGATCTG
>JAKAMQ010000090.1 GCA_021812805.1 Acidobacteriota bacterium | reverse complement strand
GTGGTGCCGGTGGCCTCGCGGAACAGGCGGATGAAGTGGTCCGGTGTGCAGCGGGCCATGGTGGCCAGCTCCGGCACGCTGTTCTTGGAGCCGATCTGGGCTTCCATGTGGTCCAGCACCAGCTGCAGGGTGGAGCGATTGAGGCGGTAGGGGAAGCGGCCCCGGTCCTCCTTCTCCGTGAGGCGCGACAACTCGGCGCCCAGCAGGATGAGGAAGAGTTCCCGGGTCATGAGCTGCACCCCGTCCGGGTGCGCCAATTCCTGGGTGAAGATGCTGAAGAGCTGTTTCAGGCTCAGGCTGCGCAGCACCGCGAAGCTGGCTTCCTGCCATTTCCGGGGCGGCGTCTGCAGCGAGGAGAGCAGCGGCTCCGGGAAAGGCCCTTCTAGGAAGAGCGCGGTGAAGCCGAAGTGGGTGCTGGAATGATGGCGCTTCAGGGTGTGCCCGAAGCCCGGCAGCAGCAGGGCCAGGTCACCGGAACGGATGATGCCTTCCTCTCGGTCATCCCCAGTGCACACCCGCACCGCGTGGGTGGGCTGGAGCAGGATCCAGGAATCCCGCGCGGGCATGAGCTTCGCGGGGACGGGATCCCGTTTCAGGATGGCCAGCTTCAGGGGACCGCTGGTGAAGGTCTGGAGGTTCTTGGAATCGGATTCGCTCATGGTCGATGAATAAATAGAGGTGCCCATCGGGGCTTCCCAGGAAGGATGACAGGAATCCCCCGGGTCAAGCCTGGAATTTTAACAATTACTCGTATGACCTAGGCGCTAGGGCCGTGGCCAAGCTCCGGAAGATTCCCATCCCGCCCGTGGCCCCCAGGCGCGGATCCACCACGCGCTCAGGATGCGGCATCATGCCCAACACGTTCCCGCGGACGTTGACGATGCCAGCGATCCCGTTCATGGCGCCATTGGGGACGAACGCCTCACCGATCTCGCCCTGCGGGGAGCAGTAGCGGAAGGCCACGCCGCCCCGGGCTTCCAGGTCCGCCAGATCGGCCGGTTCCAGCGTGAAGTTGCCTTCGGCATGCGCGATGGGCACCCGGAAGACGTCGCCCGCCTTCATCGCCGCGGTGAAGGGCAGATCCGCCCGCTCCACCCGCAGGTGGACGTCCGCATGGATGAACCGGAGGCTGGCATTGCGCAGTAGGGCGCCCGGCAGCAGCTGGGCCTCGCAGAGGATCTGGAAGCCGTTGCACACGCCCAGCACGAGGCCGCCGTTGTCCGCATGCCGCTTCACGTCGGCCATGATGGGGGCCAGGGCCGCGATGGCGCCACAGCGCAGGTAGTCGCCGTAGCTGAAGCCGCCGGGGATGAAGACGAGATCCGTGCCTTCCGGCAGACGCGTCTCCTGATGCCAGACCGGGATCGTGTCCCAGCCAATCACCGTGCCGCAGGCGTGGAGCGCGTCGTGGTCGCAGTTGGAGCCGGGAAAGACCGGCACGGCCACCCGCATCAAAGCACCTCGATGGAGGCCTTCTCCATCACCGGATTCACCAGCAGCTTGTCGCACATGGCCTGGGCACGGGCCTTCACGTCGGCGGCATCGGTGCCGGGCACCTCCAGCTCGATGAGCCGGCCGATGCGGACATGCTCCACCGCGAATCCGAAGCCGTGGAGGCCCTGTTCCACCGCCTTGCCCTGGGGATCCAGGATCCCCGGCTTCAATTGCACCGACACGCGCACCTTCATGGATCCTCCACGCATCCAGTGTATCCGAGCGCCCTCAGCCCCGGCCGTCCCAGCGGTGGGCCTCCAGATCCAGGTTGCCCAGGTCGTCCACGGGGATGCCTTCGTCCCGGATCCGGCCGATCTGCACCAGGGCGCCCCACCAGCGCCCCCGGCTGGGCACGTAGCCCCGGCTGTTCACCACCCGATGCCAGGGCAGGTCCGTGCCCTCGGGCAGCCCGGAGAGCACCATGCCCACCTGCCGGGGCCGTTGGGGATACCCCGCCAGCAGGGCCACCTGGCCGTAGGAGGCCAGGCGTCCCTCGGGAATGCGCGCCACCACCGCCAGCACCGCCGTCCGGAAGTCCGGGGGTGGGGTGGCAGGCTGGATGCGCTTGGCGGCGGGCTTCGGATGGTCCGCCTTCACGCTCAGGCCCGCACACCCGGCCGCTGGTCCGCCGGCACGCGGGAGCGGAAGCCGCCCTCGTAGCTGTGCCAGTGGTCCAGGGTGTCTTCGGGGAACGCCCAGCACCAGTACCCATCCCCCGAATCGAAGTCCACCAGCCACAGGCCTTTCACCTCGGCTTCCAGATCCTGCATGGCATGCTGCCAGCTCTGGACCAGGACCTGGATCCGTTCGCGGAGGGCTTCGGCGCGCGTCTCGTCCTGCGCGTCCTCGGCCTCGCGCAGCTCCTCCGCAAGGCTCGCTGCCAGGGCATAGACGGGTTCCGTCATGGCCTTCACCTGGGGCATGACCGCCTGGGCTTCCTCGAGGGTGAAAATGCGGCCCATGATGCCTCCTGTCTTCCATGATAGGCCCTCGAAGGTTCGGATGCCGCCGCCGGATAGGATGAAGGCATGCGCTTCCTCCCGCTCGTCTCCTCGCGCCTCGATCCGGCTCCCTGGGGGCAGTCGCCCCTGGCGCTCCGCTGGGAGGGCGATCCGGGCGGGCGCTGGGATGCCGCAGCCTTCCGGGGGCTTCCGGTCCATGTCATCCATGGGGCCGGAACCGCGCTGGAACCGGCGCTGGAAGTCCTCCGTTTCCGCAACCTCAGCCCGGATTTCCTGGTGCTGCCCGTGACCCGTCCGGCCAACCGGGAGGCGGGCTTCCGGCTGCTGGGCGACCTGGAGGCGCTGCTGGAGGCCACCTCGGGCCGGGGCGTGAAACTGGCCCTGCGGATCGAGGCGGGCGCCACGGAACCGGTGCTGAACCTGCTGCGCCAGGCCCACGGCGAGGCCGTGGGCTTCTGCTGGCACCCCGCTGTGGAGGATCTGGAACGCCTGGCGGATCGCCTGTGGACGGGCCTCTGCGACCCCGGCTCCGATCTGCGGTCCCTCCAGCGCCTGGGCTACCGCTGGGACATGGCCCTGCCGGCCGCGGATCCTGCCGCCTACCGGGCCCAGGCGGAGGCCCTGGCGGCGGCCCACCCGCCGGTGCTCTTCCCGGCGGAGTGGCCCGCCACGGCCCTGGGGCGCCCGGTGGTGCCGGATCCTGACGTGACCTTCGGCGGCCCCTGGGAGCCTCGGTGAACGGCCCGCTGCTCGTCATCGCCGGCGAGGATTCCGGCGACCTGCATGGCGCTGAACTGCTGCGGGAGCTGAAGGCCCGGCAGCCGGATCTGCGGATCGTGGGCGTGGGTGGATCCCGCATGAGACCCTTCCTGGACCGCACGCTGGCGGATGTCCGGGAGCTCGCGGTGGTGGGCTTCGTGGAAGTGATCAAGCACCTGCCCGCCCTCATCCGCCTCAAGCGGGCCATTCTTGCGGCGGCGGCGGCCGAGGGCATCACCGATGCCCTCTTCATTGACTACCCCGGCTTCAACCTCAGCCTGGCCAAGGGCCTGCGGGCACGGATGCCGGAGGTCCGGCTGCACCAGTACGTCTGCCCCCAGGTCTGGGCCTGGAAGAAGGGCCGCATACCCACCCTGGGCCGCACGCTGGATACGCTCTACTGCCTGTTCGATTTCGAACCCGCCCTCTTCGATGGCTACCCCGTGGATGCCCGCTTCGTGGGCCATCCCCTGGTGGAGGTGGTGAAGCCGGAGTGCGGCCGGGAAGCCTTCTTCGCCCAGGCGGGACTGGCGCCTGATCGCCCCCTGGTGGCCCTGTTGCCCGGCAGCCGCATGGGCGAGGTGGTGTCGCTGCTGCCCCCGATGGCAGAACTGGCGCACCACTGGTCCCGGGAACGCCCGGAGGTCCAGTGGGTGCTGCCGGTGGCCTCCACGTTGGATCCGGCCTTCGTCCGCGCCTACCTCGGTCCGGCCCCCGTGACCCTCGTCGAGGGGCTGGCCTATGCCTCCCGCGCCTACGCCGACGCGGCCCTGGTGGCTTCGGGCACGGCCACCCTCGAGACGGCCCTGCTCGGCACGCCCTTCGTCATCCTCTACAAGCTGAACCCGCTGACCTACCAGATGGCGAAGCGCGTGGTGAAACTGCCCCACATCGGTCTGGCCAACCTGGTGGCCCGCCGCGAAGTGGCGCCGGAGCTGCTGCAGGGCGAGGTCAAGGTGGAGCGGCTGGACCGGGAACTGCGCCGCCTGCTGGATCCCGCCGAGGCTCCGGCCATCCGGGCGGGCCTGGCGGAGGTGCGCCGCCACCTGGGCGAGCCCGGCGCCGCGGCGCGCGTGGTGGCGCACCTGCTCGCGCAGGATGCGCACGCTCATAATTCGGTACTCGATTCCCCCGCCCGGGAGTAGATTGGGCCCAGTCTTTCCCTCGGAGCGCCCATGCGATGCCCCCTGCTGCCCATGGTGGTCCTGCTCGCCATTCCCCTGGCCGCCCAGGTCAAGCCGGGTGTCAGGCCGCCGGTTCGGTCTGGACCGCGGCCCATCGGCCCCAAGCCGGATGATCCGGCCCGGAATGCGCAAGGGCGCGGAGACGGAATGAAGCCCACGGGCGGCCGTGGCCCCCAGGCCATCGGCCCCAAGCCGGACGATCCGGCCCGGAACGCGCAGGGGCGCGGGGATGGGATGAAGCCCACGGGTGGCAGAGGCCCGCGAGCCATCGGTCCGAAGCCGGATGACCCGGCCCGGAACGCCCGGCCGGCCCCGGGGGCGGGGCAGGCGGATCCGCGCGCACAGGCCCAGCGCCGCTGAGCCCAGCGCGTCGCAGCCGGCTGTCTCCTTCTCATTCCGGGGGCGGATCTCCCGGCAGATGCTGGAGCCGGAGCGGGAAGGCGTCCCTGTAGGTCCGCCGCAGATCCTCCGGCGCGGCTTTCCAGGCTTTCAGGACCGCGGCACGGGAGGGGTAGGCGCCGTAGCAGGCCTGCCACCAGCGGAGGCCATCCCGGCGGACATAGGGCAGCACCATGACGTCCGGGGCCTTGGACCCGGCGGCCCGGGCCACCTGCTTCAGGCCGGCGGCATAGCCGGAGACGACGAGGCGCAGGGTCCAGGAGCCCGCCGGGGCGCGGCTCCGCTGGCGGGCGCCGCGGCGTTCCGCTTCCGGCAGATCCTCCCGGTCGAGGGGTTTGCGGGCTTCGACGGGATCCACCAGATCCTTGTCCGAAAGGACCAGCCTGGGCGGTTCCACCTCGACTTCCACGCTCCGGGAGATGCCCCCCGTGAGGTTGCTGACACTGAGGGTGTAGACCGTGGTCTTCTCGGGCATCACGCCGATACTGGAGAGGCCATCCAGCTCCAGTCCACCGGGCTCCAGCCGCACCTTGGAATGGCCCTGGCAGGCCCAGCGCAGCACCACCTGCTGTCCGGGCTGCACCTTCCGGGAGCTGGCGTCGAAGCTGCATACCATGGCGGGGGCGGCCTGCTGCGCATGCCCCAGCACGGACACCTCGACCGTGCGGCTCTGGCCTCCAGCGGCGTTGCTGGCGGTGATGGTGTAGCGGGTGCTCTCCTGGGGCGTGACGGTCACCTCGCTCTTGCCATCCAGTTCCATGCCCCCGGGTTCCAGCCGGACCTTGGCGCTGCCCGCGCAGGCCCAGCGCAGCACCACCGGCTGCCCCGGCAGTACGGCCGCGGCGCTGGCGTCGAAGGTGCAGATCCGCGCGGGTTCGCCCAGGGGCAGGTTGGGGACGACGCGAACCTCCGCCTGGCCCAGCTCCGCGCCGCCAGGCTGGGCATCGAAAACCCGGTAGGTGGTGGTGTAGGAGGGCCGCACCGTCACCTGGGACTGCCCCGGCAGGACCAGTCCGCCGGGGTCCAGGCGCACGCTCGGGACACCGGGGCACGACCAGCTCAGCAGCACCGAGTCTCCGGGCCGCACCTCCCGGGGTTCCGCCACCACGGTGGGGGACTGCGGGCCGGGAGCGGTCAGGACCAGGGCGGCAAGGGGCAGGAGCGGAAGGGGAAGCGGCACGGGATCTCCCTCACTGGCCCAGGTACGTGAACCAGAAGCGCACGCCCAGGTAGTCACCCTGGTAGCCCTCCGGGAGCGGGAGGAGCGGGGCGGAGCGGAGCACGGCCATCTTGGCGCTGTCATCCAGCATCGTGTTGCCGCTGGGGATCTCCACCCGCACCCGGTCCAGGCTGCCGTCCCGGGCGATGCGGAAGTAGATCTGCACCCGGCCCGGCTGGTCGGTGACGCGGCTCCAGTTGCCGGTGATGCGGGTCTGGACCTGCTGGAGGTACCACAGGAAGGGGAAGTTGCCATCCACACTGCCCACGAGGCCCGCGCCGCCCTGGACCCCGGCGGAGGGATTCAGGCCCGGGATGCCGCTGCCCGCGCCGATGCCGGACCCGTTCCCCTGGCCGGCGGCCCCGGTGACGGGGGTGGCCGTGGGCTGCTTGCCCTTGGCCGCCGTGGTGCTCGTGCCTTGGCTGGCCTTGTCCGGATTGTCGCCCCGCGGGGCGGCCCGGGTGGTCTTCGCGGCGAACGGGTCCGGCGTCGTGGCCGTGGGCGTGCTCTCCCGCTGCGGCGCCACCTGCTCCACGCGCCGCAGGCGCTCGCCGTTCTTGCCCTCCGTCATGGCGTCGGAACCCCCCGAAGGCGTGGCCATGGCCGGCGGCAGGTTCACCCAGGTGACCTTCACATCCTCCTGATGGGCCGCGTGGCCCTGAGGCCAGAAGAAGAAGGCTCCCAGCACCAGATGCAGCACCACGCTCAAGGCGAGGCCCGTGGGCCAGGCGAGCTCACCCAGGTGCGCGCGGCTGCGCAGGTAGCCCTGGAGATCCTGGCTCACGGCTGGCCCACTCCGTGCGGGGCCGCCGCCAGGGCGGGGCTCTCCGGACCCGCGGGGACCGCCGCCGTGACGAAGCCCACCTGGGTGAAGCCCGCGTCCCGGATGGCGTCCACCACCTGGATGACGCGGCCGTAGGGCACATTGTGGTCCGCCCGCACCAGCACGGGCCGCTTCCCGCCGGTCTGGGCCGCTTCCTTGAGCTGGTTGGCCAGGACCGGCAGCGCCATGAACGTCTTGTCGAACTGGATGCGGCCATCGTAGGTGACCGTCACCGAAAGGGCCTGACTCTCCAGGTTCCGGCCCGTGTGGCTCTCGGGCAGCTTCACGGAGACGCCCGTGGTGAGCATGGGCGCCGCGATCATGAAGATGATGAGGAGCACCAGCATCACGTCAATGAGGGGCGTCATGTTGATGTCGGCCATGGCGCCGCGCCTGGAACCTGGAGTGAACGCCACGGGCACCTCGAACAGAACGCCTCCAGTCTAGCGCGGGGGCGGTGCGAGCGGCGGCGCGGCTGGATCCCGTGGCCTGCGGCCCCGGTCTCCGGCCGACCCCGCCCACGAACGGACGCGCCATGGGGCGCGTCCTCCCGCTTCGACCGACCTTCGGTCGCTCTCAGCGGAGTGGGGCCTCCATGGCGCCGCGCCTGGAACCTGGAGTGAACGCCACGGGCACCTCGAACAGAACGTCCCCAGTCTAGCGCGGGGGCGGTGCCAGCGGCGGCGCGGCTGGATCCCGTGGCCTGCGGCCCCGGTCTCCGGCCGACCCCGCCCACGAACGGACGCGCCATTGAGCTGGGGGCGCACCTACTCGAACCGGTACTCCTCCGGCACCACGACGATGCCGTTGTCCGAGAGGGTGAACCGGGCGGCGTCCCGGGCCAGGTCGTACCCGAGGGTTTCGCCGGGGGGGATCACCACTTCCTTGTCCACGATGCAGCGGCGGAGGCGGGCGCCGGGGCCCACGGTGACATTGTCGAAGAGGATCGCATCCTCGATCACGGCGTCCTCCTGGACCCGCACCCGGGAACTGAGGACGGAGTGGCGCACGGACCCGCCCGCGATCACGGTGCCCGCGCCGAGGATGGAATTGGCCAGCAGCCCCTCGGTGCCGTGCGCGCCGGCCACCATGCGGGCGGGCGGATTCTGGCCGTGGTAGGTGCGGATGGACCAGTCCCGCTGGTAGAGATCCAGCGGCGGCGCGGGCTTCAGGAGGTCCATGTTGGCGTCGTAGTAGGCGTCCAGGGTGCCCACATCGCGCCAGTAGCGGTCCGGCGTGACCCGCCCCCGGAGGCCGCCGAAGGTGTAGGCATGGACCTTGTGCGTGCTGATCAGCCGCGGGATCAGATCCTTGCCGAAGTCATGGGTGGAGGCTGCCCGGGGGCTGTCGCTCCGCAGCTGCTCGATGAGGAGCTCCTTCCCGAACACGTAGATGCCCATGGAGACCAGCGCCAGGCCCGGGCTGTCCGGCATGGGCTTGGGGTGCTCCGGTTTCTCCTCGAAGGCCACGACGCGGTTCCCGCCATCCACGGCCATCACGCCGAAGGCGCTGGCCTCCGCCAGGGGCACCTGCATGCAGGCCACGGTCAGATCCGCGCCCCGCTCGTCGTGCTCGGCCAGCATGGCGGCGTAGTCCATGCGGTAGATGTGATCCCCGGCGAGGATCAGCACCCGCGCGTCGCTGTTGCGTTCCAGCAGGAACAGGTTCTGGTAGATGGCATCTGCGGTGCCGGCGTACCAGGAGGCCCCGGTGCGCATCTGGGGGGGCACCACGGTGATGTACTCGCCGCACTCGGGATTGAAGATGGACCAGCCGTCCCGCAGGTGCTTGTGCAGGGAGTGCGACTTGTACTGGGTGAGCACCAGGATGCGCCGCAGGCCCGAATGCAGGCAGTTGGACAACGTGAAATCCACCACCCGGTACTTGCCGCCGAAGGGCACCGCAGGCTTGGCGCGGTTGGCCGTCAGGGGCAGCAGCCTCGAACCGCTCCCGCCGGCGAGGAGGATGGTCAGCGTGCGATCGGGCATGGCGGCTCCTGCAGGCTTGCGAACAGCCTACAGGGGGACCGGTGTGACGGCGTATTTTCCTTTCGCATCCCGGCTCACGGTGCCGCTCGGGATGTCGGGGTCGTGCTCGAAGACGCAGATGGTCTCCGTGCCGGTGACCTCGGCGAGCACCTTCTCGCGCTCGTTGACGCAGGTGACCACATCCAGGTCGTAGCCCATGCACCAGGCGGGCTGGATGTGGCGGGCGGTGGGGATGAGGTCGGCGAGGTAGACCAGGCGCCGGCCGCCACCCTCCAGCACCACGTTCTGGAGGCCGGCGATGTGGCCCGGCGCGGGCCGCACCGAGAGTCCGGGCAGCAGCTCGACCGTGCCCTCCACGGTGTCCAGGAGGCCCGCGGCTTCCAGGGGCTCCCAGTTCTGGGGCAGGTAGCTGGCCTTCACGCGCAGGTGGGGCTGCTTCGCGTCGGCCAGGTCACGGGCCTGCACGACGTAGCGCGCATTCGGGAAGCTGGGCACGGCCCGGCTTGAAGCGTCCAGCCGCGTGCTGCCGCCCGCGTGGTCGAAGTGCAGATGGGTGAGGATGCAGAGGGTGATGTCCTCGGGCTTCACACCGTGCGCCGCGAGGTTCGCGTCGAGGATGCCCCGGCCCTCGAACTTGAACCGCGCCATGAAGTCGTCGCTCTCCTTGTCACCGTTCCCGTTGTCCACGAGGATCACGTGGCGCTTGCCGCCCACCTCGCCCCGGATGAGCAGGCAGTTCGTGGCCATGAGGATCTGGTTGTCCGCGTCGGCGGGGTAGAGCTTGGACCAGATCACCTTCGGCACCGTGCCGAACATGGCGCCGCCATCCAGGCGGAACGTGCCGCCGCCGATGATCTGAACGTTCCAGGGACCGAATTGCATGACGTCTCCTGCGGGGAAAGGCGGAGGTGAGCGCTGGCTACTTCCTGCCGTAGAGCTTGTCGTGGTCGGGGTCGAGATCCAGGAAGACCATCGTGTTTCCATCCAGCAGCACCTTGGCCCTCGGCCCCCGGTCCAGGCGGATGGAGTGGTAGGGTGGATCCGCTTTGATGGGTTCCAGGTGGATGCCCTTGGTCTCGCGGAGCTGCTGTTCGGTCCGCGTCTCCACCTTCTCGACCAGGCGCCGGAAGGCATTGATGAGAGCGGCCTCCTGGTTGAGCAGCTTCCGTACGAAGGCATCGGGAAAGGAGGGGATCACCTCCGTCCACCTTTGCCTCGGCCTGCCGAGAGTTTGGCGTCCAGAGCCTTCACGCCAATGGTGCGGCCCGCCTTGTAGTCCTTCATCGCTGCGGCCGTCTGGGCGGTGCTTTCGGAGGTGAGGGCCCAGGATTCATGGACCGGGATGATCCGGACGGGGGAAATGACCACCCGGCCGTCCGGGAGCACCTCCACATCGGCGGGATCGTTCGCGCCAATGGCCGATTCTTTCGGCATCACGAAGCGACGGCGACTGTCAGCCATCTGAAGCATGATGGGCCTCCCATGGGTCAACGACCCTTTGTAACAAGGTTACATTGGTTCATTGATGCGTCAATCCCTTTGCGGGGTTGCGTTCAGGACGGGCCGGTCAGAACGCCAGCACCCTGCGGGCCGCCGCCAGCACCTTCTCGGCGTTGGGGAGGGTGGCGCGCTCGAGGATGCGGTTGAAGCCCACGGGCGTGAACTCGGAGCCCACGCGCTCGACGGGGGCATCCAGCCAGGGGAAGCACTCGGAGGTGCAAAGCGCCGCCAGCTCGCCGCCGAAGCCGCCGAAGACCTTGTCCTCGTGGGCGATGAGCACGCGGTGGGTCTTCTTCACCGAGCGGACGATGGCCCCGGTGTCGAGGGGGCTGAGGCTGCGGAGATCCACCACCTCGGCGGAGGTCCCCTCCTTCGCCAGCTTGGACGCGGCCTCCAGGGCGAAGTGAACCGGCGTGCCGTAGGCGAGGATGGTCAAGTCGGTGCCCTCGCGGCGGATCCGGGCCTTGCCGAAGGGCACGGCGAAGTCCGGCGGCACCACCGCGTGGGCCATCTTGGCGTTGTAGAGGAATTTGGGCTCGAGGTAGAGGGTCATGCCCCGGCTGCGGAGGGCCGTGCGCAGCAGGCCCGCGGCATCATCCGCGAAGGCGGGCACCACCACCCGGATGCCGGGCAGGGTGGTCAGCCAGCCCTCCACGTTCTGGGAATGGTAGAGGCCGCCGCCGATGTAGCCGCCGGAGGCCAGGCGGAGGGTGACATTCGGCGCGAACTGGCCCCGGGTGCGCCAGTACTCGTGGCTGCATTCCACGATCTGCTCGGCGGCGGGCCAGATGTAGTCGGCGAATTCGGCGCCTTCCACCACCACGCGGATCTTGTCATCCAGGCGGGAGAAGCCGTTGGCCGTGCCCACGATGTAGTCCTCGGCGATGGGGGCGTTGAACACACGGTCCGGGCCGAACTCCTGCTGCATGCCCTTGGAG
>JAKAMQ010000089.1 GCA_021812805.1 Acidobacteriota bacterium | reverse complement strand
GGAAAGGCTGCCTTTGCGGATGCGGAGGATCTCCAGATCGCCCCGTTCGATGACCGGGCGCTGCTCTCCGTTCCAGTGCTGGTACGTCAGCCCCTCGAGGCGCTCCAGTCCCTCGGCCACATCCTGAGGCAGCACTGTGGGCTCGTTGCTGCGCTGGATGATGTCGAACAGGCGCTGGGTATCCGACCGCTGCTGGGCCAGCACCCGCTCCACCCAGGCCGGATCGAAGGGGTGGCCCTGGCGCCAGGCGTCCGAGAGGTGCTGCTGGATGGCTTCCAGGGCGCGCTGGTGCAGCCGCTGGAAGATGCCCTCGAGGTGATCCCCCTCGATCTTCTTCGCCTTGACCAGCACCTGTTCCCGGACGCCGACCTTGCCGAAATCGTGCAGCAGGCTGGCGTAGCGCAATTCCCGGAGCTGGGGGGCGCTGAAGGACAGGCTCCCGTAGGGCCCGTTGGGGGTCTGGTTGATGGCTTCCGCCAGGCCCACCGTGAGTTCCGCGACGCGGTTGGAGTGGCCGGAGGTGCTGGGATCCCGGGACTCGATGGCCGTCACGGAAGCCCGGACGAAGCCCTCGAACAGGCTTTCGATGTCGTTCTTCAGGCCGAGGATCTCCCGGGTGCGGGCCTCCACCATCCGTTCCAGGTTCTTCTGGTATTCCTCGTTCTCCTGGCGCAGCCGGTAGTGATCCAGGGCCCGGTCCAGGGCGGCCTCGATCTCCGCGAGTTTGAAGGGTTTCTGGATGAAATCGTAGGCGCCGCGCTTGAGGGCCTGGATGGCGGATTCCGTGGTGGCGTAGCCCGTCATGAGGATGCCCATGGCCTTGGGATCCTCCTCGTGGACGGCCCGCAGGAGGTCCAGCCCCGATAGGCCGCCGGGCATGTTCAGATCGGTGAAAATGACGGGGAAGTGGTGCTGGCGCACCCGCTCCAGGGCCTCATGGCCGCTTTCGGCGCCCTCGGCGGCGTAGCCCTGGTCCGTCAGCGCCTCCACCATCAGGGTCCGGAGGTCCACCTCGTCGTCCACGATCAGGATGGGGATGGGGGGCACAGGCACAGCGACTCCACAGGTACGTCCCTCATCGGCCGCTGACCGCGATCAGGCAAGTTCCGGCTGACACCAACGAGGGGGGACCGCCCGCTCGCCTTCGGCTCGCGAGGTCCCCCCACGTGGTATCCCGGTCAAGCCCGGACGCCACATCTGGCTACTGGACCGCCTGGGCCTCCACCTCCAGCTGGCCGTCGCGGAGCTCCAGGCGGGCGAGTCCCCCGGGCCGGAGCTGGCCCTGGAGGACCAGGCGGGACAGGGGATTGACCACCACCTGCTGGATCAGCCGCTTGAGGGGGCGCGCACCGAGCTGGGGATCGAACCCCGCCTCGGCCAGCCAGGCCAGGGCAGCTTCTGGAACATCGAGATCCAATCGTTGATTTTGGAGAAGATCACGAATACGCGTCATCTGGATGGCGGCCACGGCCTTCATGTCCTCCCGGCTCAGGGGGTGGAAGACCACCACCTCGTCCAGGCGGTTCAGGAACTCGGGCCGGAAGGCCCCGTGCAACGCCGCCTGGACAGCGGCCTGGGCCCGGTCGGGATCGCCCCCGGCCTCGAAGATGGCCTGGCTGCCCAGGTTGGACGTCATGAGCACGACGGTGTTGCGGAAGTTCACGGTGCGGCCGTGGCCGTCCGTGAGGCGGCCGTCCTCCAGCACCTGGAGGAACAGGTCGAAGATCCGGGGGTGGGCCTTCTCCATCTCGTCGAGGAGGAGCACGGCGTAGGGATGGCGGCGGATGGCCTCCGTGAGCCGGCCGCCCTCCTCGTAGCCCACGAAGCCCGGCGCGGAGCCGATGAGCCGGGTGGCGTCCGCCTCGTGGGTGAACTCGCTCAGGTCAATGCGGACCATGGCGGCCTCATCGTCGAAGAGGAACTCCGCCAGGGCCCGGGCCACTTCGGTCTTGCCCACGCCCGTGGGCCCCAGGAAGAGGAAGCTGCCGATGGGGCGCTTCGGATCGCCCAGACCGGCCCGGTTCCGCCGCAGGGCCTCGCTGATGGCCGCCAGGGCCGCATCCTGGCCCACCACGCGCTCCCGGAGCCGCTCCTCCATGTGGAGCAGTTTCTGGATTTCGCTCTCCATGAGCCGGCTCACGGGGATGCCCGTCCAGCGGCTCACCACCGCCGCGACATCGGGCTCGCCCACCTCCAGCCGGAGCATGGCGCTCTCCTTGGGGGAGGCCGCCGCCAGCTGCTTCTCCAGGGCGGGGATCTCGCCGTACTCCAGGCGGGAGGCCCGCTCGTACTCGCCCCGGGTCTTGGCCTGGTCCAGCTCGATGCGCAGGTCGTCCAGCTTCTTCTGGAGGGCCCGGGCCCCCTCGATGACCTTCTTCTCGTTCTCCCACTGGGCTCGCAGCCGGCCCAGCTCCTCGTTCAGCTCGGCCAGCTCCTTCTCGAGATCGGCCAGGCGCGCGCGGCTGGCGGCGTCCTTCTCCTTGGTCAGGGAATGCCGCTCCAGCTGGAGCTGCATCTCGCGCCGCTCGCGGACATCAATCTCCGTGGGCCGGCTGTCAATCTGCATGCGCACGGCGCTGGCGGCCTCGTCCATGAGGTCCACCGCCTTGTCGGGCAGGAAGCGGTCGGCGATGTAGCGCTGGCTGAGCTGGGCGGCGGCCACCAGGGCCGCATCCTGGATGCGCACGCCGTGGTGCAGCTCGTAGCGCTCCTTGAGGCCGCGCAGGATGGAGATGGCGTCCTCCACGGAGGGCTCCTCCACCATCACCGGCTGGAAGCGCCGCTCCAGGGCGGCGTCCTTCTCGATGTGCTTGCGGTACTCGTCCAGGGTGGTGGCGCCGATGCAGCGCAGCTCGCCCCGGGCGAGGGCGGGCTTGAGCAGGTTGGCGGCGTCCATGCCTCCGGACACGGCGCCGGCGCCCACCAGCAGGTGCAGCTCGTCAATGAAGAGCACCACCTGGCCCTCGGCCTTCTCCACCTCCTGGATGACGCCCTTGAGGCGCTCCTCGAACTGGCCCCGGTACTGGGTGCCGGCCACCAGGGCGCCCATGTCGAGGCCCATGACCCGCAGCCCCTTCAGGCTCTCGGGCACATCGTTGTGGGCGATGCGCTGGGCCAGGCCCTCCACGATGGCGGTCTTGCCCACGCCGGGCTCGCCGATGAGCACGGGATTGTTCTTGGTGCGCCGGGAGAGCACCTGCAACACCCGGCGGACCTCCTCATCCCGGCCGATGACGGGATCCAGCTTCCCCGCCTGGGCCTGGGCGGTGTAATCCTTGGCGTACTTCTCCAGGCTGGCGAACTTCTCCTCGGCGGTCTCATCCTCCACCTTCGAGCCCTTGCGGCCCTCGCGGATGGCGGCCTCCAGCTGCTTCCGGTCCAGGCCGAAGCGGTCGAGCACCTTGCGGGCGTCCGTGTGGGCATTGGCGAAGGCCAGCAGGAGGGCGTCCGTGGCCAGGAAGCGGTCGCCCAGGCCCCGGCCCGTGTCGCTGGCCACCTCCAGGAAATGCCGGAAGCCCGCGCCGATCTGCGGATCCGCTCCGCCCACGGCCCGGGGCAGCTTGGCCACCAGCTCCTCGGCGGCGTCCAGGAGCCCCTGCTGGGACTCCGGGGGCAGCCCGGCCCGCTCCAGGAGGGGGCGCAGCCCCGCTTCGGGAGCCAGCAGGGCCAGGAACAGGTGGGGCGGCACCAGTTCGGGATGCTGGTCCGCCACCGCCCGCTCGCGGGCGGCCACCAGGGCGTCGTTGGCTTTCTGGGTGAAGGGGAGGAGCGACATGGAACACCTCGGGTTCCAGTCTAGATAAAATATGACTTCAATCAACTAAAGTTTTCTTCGCTAATTCATAAACACCTTGTCGCGTGAGGCCCTTACAGAGCCGCCCGGGGCTGCAGGGTGGCCTGGGCCAACAGCAGGCCCATGAGCAGGGCGATGGCCACGAAGAGGGCCTGGAAGGCCGTGTCCAGGCCGACGACCAGCTGGTTTTGGATGATGAAGCCCAGGCCCTGGAAGCCCAGCCCGCCGGGCACCAGCACCACCAGGCCGGGCAGCAGGGTCACGATGGAGGGGCGCCCCTTCCAGTGGCTGAAGGCATTGCTGGCCAGGCCCAGGACGAAGGCGCCGAGGCCCACGCCGAACTGGGGCCCCAGCCAGAGGGCGCCCTGGCGGGCACCCAGGAAGGCCAGGACGGAGGCGGCCAGGATCCAGGGGAAATCCCGGGGGCGGGCCCGGAACAGCACCACGAACGCGCCGGCGATGAGGGGCAGGCCGATGGCCAGGGTCCAGGCCGGCAGCGGCAGGGGGTGGCCGTGGAGGGCGCGGGCCAGCAGGGGCGCACCGAGGCGCTGGCCCAGGGCCACGCCGAAGCCCAGGGAGAGGAAGGTCATGCCCGTGTCCACCAGCCGCGCTGTGCCGGAGACGTGATTCCCCGTGGCCAGCTCGTTCATGGACACCACCAGGCGCAGGCCGGGGACCAGGACGATGAGGGCGCTCACGGTGAGCACCTGGGGCGAGACATGGGGGAAACGCCAGGCGGCGGCCAGGGCCAGAAAGCCCGCCAGGGCGCCGGAGATGGGGTACACCAGCCGCGAGAGGCCCTGCCGGCGCCCCAGCAGGACGGCCACCAGCCCCACCAGGAGGCCGAAGAGGCCGGTGAGGAGCACCTCCCGCCAGCCGCCCCCGAAGAACTGGGCGGCGGGGGCCGACCCCAGCCCGAAGCAGAGCACCGTCATGGCCGCACCCCAGCGGGGCGGGGCCGCCTGGATGGCCCGCACGCGTTCCGCCGCCTCGGCGGCGCCGAGGCGGCCGGCGATGAGGGCGTCCGTGGTCTCCTGCAGATCCGAAAGGCGCTCCAGCTCCACATCCCCCGGCAGGCTGCGCTGGAAGAAGGTCCATTGCTGGCCCTGCCACCCGAGGGTGGCGAAGAAGGCCGTGGGCAGCGCGAAGAACTGGCCCTCCAGGCCCAGGCGCTGGGACACCCGGGTCAGGGCCTCCTCGAAACGGTGCGCCGGAATGCCCGAGGCCTGGTAGGCCCGGCCCAGTTCCAGGCAGAAGGCGATTTCCGGCGGCGGGGCGGAAGGGGAGGTCTGGGGCGGCGTGTCCATGGCGCCTACCGCGCGGCGGCGGGAAGGATCCCCGCCTGCGCCGCGACTTCCTCCGCCAGGGCCAGGCTGGCGGTGAGGCCCGGCGATTCGATGCCGTACAGGTTCACCAGGCCGGGCACCCCATGGACGGCCTCGGTCTGGACCATGAAGTCTGGGGCAGGCTCTCCCGGCCCGTGGAGCTTGGGGCGGATGCCCGCGTAGGCGGGTTGCAGCGACCCGTCGGGGAGGCCCGGCCAGTAGGTCCGCACCTCGGCGTAGAAGCGGTCGGCACGGCGGGGATCCACGGCGTAGTCCTCCTGCTCGATCCACTCCACATCCGGGCCGAAGCGGGCCTGGCCCGCCAGATCCAGGGTGAGGTGGACGCCCAGGGCCCCCTGGCTGGGGATGGGGTAGACCAGCCGGGCGAAGGGCGCCTTCCCGGAGAGGCCGTAGTAGTTCCCCTTGGAAAGGAACTGCGGGGGCACCGTCTCCGGCGGCAGGCCGACGAGACCCCGGGCCACCCGCTGGGCGCCCAGGCCTGCGGCATTGAACACCCGGCGGGCCCGGAGGCTCGTTGGATCCGCCCCGCCCACGCGCAGCTCGAGGCCGCCGGGTGCCACGCGGCCCCCCAGCACGGGGCTGCGGAGGACCACGGTGGCGCCGTGGGCCTCGGCATCGAGCCAAAGGGCTCGCATGAGGCCATGGCTGTCCACGATGCCCGTGGCCGGGGAGTGCAGGGCCGCCGCGCAGCGCAGGGCGGGTTCCAGCGCCTGGACGGCGTCGGCTTCCAGCCACGCCAGGGCCACACCGTTGGCCGCGGCCTTGGCCTGGATCTCCCGCAGGGCCTTCAACTGGTCCGCCTGGGCCACGATGAGCTTGCCGAGGCGCTGGCAGGCCACGCCGTGGGCTTCGCAGAAGGCGTAGAGGAGGCGGTTCCCGGCCACGCAGGTCCGGGCCTTGAGCGAACCGGCCGGGTAGTAGATCCCGGCGTGGATGACCTCGCTGTTGCGGGAACTGATGCCCGTGCCGATGCGGTCCTCCGCTTCCAGCACCAGCACCTCCTGGCCCGCCCGGGCCAGGGTCCGGGCCAGAGCCAGCCCGACCACGCCGGCTCCGATGACGACACACTCAACCTGCTCCATGCAGCCCCCCTCGTTCCTATCAAGGCCCTTGACCTGCGAAGACGAGACGACCGCGGCGAAAAGCCATGCATTCAGGTGCTATTTCCGGATTCGTGGTCTTCCTGTCTTCGGGGTGAATCTCTTGGCTTGGCTGGCCAAGGGGCATCAACCCTTGGCGCGCAGCTGTTTCAGCAGGCGCGGCAGGCGGTTGAGGGCGGCCTGGGATTCGGTCCACTCGCGGTGGGGCCGGGCGGGGAAGCCGGTGACGAAGCTGCCCTCGGGCAGGCTCTTGGCCACCACACTGTTGCCGCCCACGATGCTGCGGCTGCCGATCTCGATGTGGCCCACCACGCCCACCTTGCCGGCCAGGGTGACGTAGTCCCCGAGCTTCGTGGAGCCGCTGATGCCGGACTGGCTCACCAGCAGGCAATGCTCGCCGATCTGGACGTTGTGGCCGATCTGCACCTGGTTGTCCACCTTGGTGCCGGCGCCGATGCGCGTGGGGCCCAGCACGCCGCGGTCCACGGTCACGCAGGCGCCCAGTTCGGCCTCGTCGCCCACTTCCACCCAGCCCACCTGGGGCACCTTGCGGTGGCGGCCATCCACCAGGACGTAGCCGTAGCCATCGCTGCCGAGCACCGTGTTGGCGTGGATCCGCACATGGCGGCCCAGGCGGGTGCGGCGGTAGAGCACCACGCCGGAGAACAGCTCGCAGCCTTCGCCCAGGTGGCAGTCATCTCCGACATGGACCCCGGGATGCAGCACACAGCCCGCGTCCAGGACCGACCGGGCCCCCACGGTGGCACCGGGCGCGACGCGGCAGCCCGGGCCGAGGGTGGCGGTGGGATGCACGGGGCTTCCCCCCCAGTCCGGTTCGAGTTCCGGGTGCAGCCAGCCGATGGCCTGGGCGAAGGCCCAGTAGGGGTTCGACACCCGCAGGACCGGCCGGTCGCCCAGGTCCGTGGCCGCATCCACCAGGATCAAAACGGCTTCGCTGGTCCGGGCCTTGGCGGCGTACTTGAGATTGGCCAGGAATGAAACCGATCCCGGCCCCGCCTCATCCAGAGGGCGGACTTCGGAAATGGGCCGATCCGGGGGACAATGCTCCAGTTCGCCCCCCAGCCTCGTGGCCAGGTCCTGGGCGGTGATTGTCGGCATGGCGGCCTCCTCGTTCGTCTTCCGTCTCCAGTCTCCGGCCTCCAGCCTTCCGTCTCAACCATCCATCCCGGATTTCTGATGCATCCCATCCTCTTTCAAATCGGCCAGTTCCCTGTGGGCACCTACGGTCTTCTGCTGGCCCTGGGCTTCTTCGGCGGCACGGCGCTGGCGCAGCGGCAGGGCAAGCTCGACGGGTTGAAGCCCGCGGCCATCACGGATCTGGCCATCGCCATCCTGGTGGCGGCCATCCTGGGCTCCAAGCTGCTCATGATCATCGTGGGGCTGTTCACGCCGGCGGGCCAGGACGGGGCCATGTCCTTCCGGGACATCTTCACCCTGTCCACCCTGCGGGCCGGGGGCGCCATCCACGGGGGCATCATCGCCGCCACCCTGGTGTTTTTCTGGAAGCTGCGGAAGGGCCAGGGCCTGCCCCTCCGGGTCACCGGCGACGCCCTGGTGCCCGGGGTGGCCCTGGGGCAGGCCATCGGCCGCCTGGGCTGCTTCTCCGCTGGCTGCTGCTACGGCACCGAGACGCACCTGCCCTGGGCCGTCACCTTCACCAACCCTGTGGCCCAGGCCTTCAGCGGCACACCGCTGGATGTGCCGCTCCATCCCGTCCAGCTCTACAACTGCTTCGAGAACCTCCTGGTCATGACGATCCTTCTGATCGCCCGCAAGCGTCGGGGCTTCGAGGGACAGATCTTCGCGCTCTACTTCCTGATCGAGGGCCTCGGCCGCATCATCACCGAGACCTGGCGCGGGGACGGGGACCGGGGCACCGGCTGGCTGGGCTGGGCCTGGCTGAGCACCGGACGGGCCACGGGCCTGGCCTTCATGCTGCTGGGCGCCGGCATCTGGCTGGCCTGGAGCCGCCGGCGTCCCGCGGTGGCTCAGTGACGCGCATCCGCATCGAGGCCGATGCCCCCCGCCTGGACCGCTTCCTGGCCGATCTTTATCCGGAGGTGCCCCGGGCCCGCTGGGATGCCCATATCCGCACCGGGGGCGTGACCGTGAACGGCGCGCCGGTCTCCAAGGGCGGTGTCCGCCTGCGGAGCGGTGACGAGGTGGAGACGGACCTCCCTACGCCACCGCCCCCCGCCGCCCATCTGGAACCCGAGGCCCTGGACCTGCCCACCCTCTACGAGGACAGCCTGCTGTGGATCGTGGACAAGCCGGCCGGCATGGTCGTGCATCCCGGTCCCGGGCATCCGGGCGGCACGGTGGTGAATGCGCTGCTGCATCGCCTGCGGACGTCCCCCCTCGAAGCCGGGGCGCCGGAGGAGGCCGAGGAGGACGCGGAGGAACTGGCGCTGGGCTGGCCCGGCCTCGTCCACCGGCTGGACCGGTACACCACCGGCTGCCTCTGCCTGGCCAAGACCCAGGAGGCCCAGCGCGCGATCCAGGGCCAGTTCAAGGCCCGCACGGTGGAGAAGCGCTACCTGGCGCTGGTGCGCCACTCCCCCAAGCTGCCTCAGCTGGGCTCGCTGCTGGTGGATGCGCCCATCGCGCGCCACAAGCACGACCGCCTGCGGATGGTGGTGGCCGAGGGCGGGCGCGCCGCGCAGACCCGCATCCGCGTGCTGGCCCGGACGCCGAGTGTGGCGCTGGTGGAGTGCGAACTCCTCACGGGCCGCACCCACCAGATCCGCGTCCACCTGGCCCATCTGCGGGCGCCCCTCCTGGGCGATCCGCTCTATGGCGGCCCCGCCCGCTGGCTGGGCGCCGAGGGCCAGGCCCTGCTCCTGCCCCATCCGGCGCTCCATGCCTGGAAATTGGCGGTGGACCACCCCGATACGGGCGCACGCATCCAGGTGGAGGCGCCCATCCCCGAGGCTTTCAGCGCCCTGGCGAGAGCCCTGGCCTTGAACTAGGGCCCGCACCGGCGCATCCTTCGGGCAAACCCCGAGGTTGCCATGTCCCCTGCGGCACTGCTCCTGCTCGAGCCTCCCACGGACTGGAGTGCCTGGTTCCAGGCCCACCCTCACCTGCCTGGCCTGGTCTTCGCCCTCACCTGCCTGCTGCTGCTCCTGCTCGTGGGGCTGCCCCGCCTCCAGTCCTGGAAGCGCGGGCGGCACCGTCCCGTGCTCAGCCCCACCCAGCTGGAGGAGCTGTTGCTGGGCCCCGGCGCCCTCGTGCTGGATCTCCGGGGGCCAGCGCCCTTCAAGCTGGGGCATATCCGGGGCAGCCTGAATCTCACCTGGGCGGAGTTCGAGACCCGCTTCCGGACGCCGGATCCCAAGGCCCGCCGGGCCCTCGTGCTGGTGGACGAGACGGACGAAGTCTCCCATCACGCCTATGACCTGCTGCTGTCCCGGCGGTTCGAATGGATCTACGTGCTCAAGGGTGGCATGCGCGCCTGGCGCCGCCAGGGCCTGCCGTTGGCCAAAATCTGATCAGACGTGGTGTCCCGGCTCGGCCGGGGCACCACGTGCATGTCAACCTTACAGGGTCGGTTCGGGGACGCCCCAGCGGTCCCAGCGCAGCAGGAGCAGTAGCCCGGGAATGGCCGCCACGGTGCAGAAGAGGAAGTAGCCGGACCAGCCCAGGTGCTCGGCCAGTTCCCCCATGGGTGCGGCCAGGAAGCTGCGGCTCAGCGCCATCAGGCTGGTGAGCAGCGCGTACTGGGTGCCCGTGAACCGCTTGTCGCACTGGCCCATGAGGAAGGCCGCGAAGGCCGCGCCGCCCATGCCGAAAGCCAGGTTCTCCAGGGCCAGGGCCCCCACCAGCAGGCCCAGCTTCGGCCCCAGGCGCGACAGGGCCCAGAAGGCCAGGATGGACCCCGCCTGCACGACCCCGAACAGCCAGAGCGACCGCCGGAGGCTCAGCTTCAGCAGGATCCAGCCGCCCACCAGGCCCCCGAGGATGATGAAGGCGATACCCACGGTCTTGGTGGTGGCGCCGATGACCGTGAGGCTGAACCCCATGCCCCGGATGAGGAAGGGCATGGTCATGGAATCCGCCAGCTGGTCCCCGATCTTGTAGAGCACGCAGAAGGCCAGGATCTCGCCGAAGCCCGGCCGCGCGAGGAAGTTCCGCCAGGGGCCCACCACCGCCTCCGCGAGCGTGCGCGGCGGCTGGGCCGCGCCGTCCGTGCTCTCCGCCAGGAGCGTGCCGATCACCGAGAGGACCATGAGTCCGGCCATGCTCAGGTACATCGCCTTCCAGCCCACGTGGTCCGCCAGGATGAGGGCCATTGCTCCGCTCACGAGCATGGCCACGCGGTAGGCCCCGATGTGGATGGCATTGCCCAGGCCCAGGTAGGAGGACGGCAGCACCTCGGCCCGCCAGGCGTCCGTGGCGATGTCCTGGCTGGCGCTCGTGAAGGCGACCGCCGTCGCCAGGAAGGCGATGCGCCCCAGGGACACCCGGGGATCGCAGAAGGCCAGGACCGCCAGGCAGGCCACCAGCGCGCCCTGGGTGATCAGCAGCCAACCCCGCCGGCGACCCAGGAAGGGCGGCACGTAGCGGTCCAGCAGCGGCGCCCAGAGGAACTTCAGGGCGTACGGCAACGTCACCAGAGAGAACGCCCCGATGGCCACCAGATCCACGCCCCCCTTGGTGAGCCACGCCTTCAGCGTGGCGCCCGTGAGGTAGAGCGGCAGCCCCGAGGCGAAGCCAAGCAGGACCAGGGCGGAGAATCGGCGGGGCGGCATGAGTGATGGTAGCTGGAACAAGCCCTCGCACCCGCCGCGCCGCGTGGCGGGGAAACCCCCGGAGAGCATGAGCGAGGCCCGGCTCCGCCGGGGCGAGCGCGGGGGTCCGGGGGTGTGCGCGCAGCGCCCTCCACCTGACGCGGCCTCCTCAGAAGGCCACTCCCGCTCCTGCGTCGCGGAGGTGGAGCCTCCCCCCGGAGAGCATGAGCGAGGCCCGGCTTCGCCGGGGCCAGCGCGGGGGTCCGGGGGTGTGCGCGCAGCGCCCTCCACCTGACGCGGCCTCCT
>JAKAMQ010000088.1 GCA_021812805.1 Acidobacteriota bacterium | reverse complement strand
GGCTCCTGTGAGGCGGCCATGGCGAGTCACCTGCGCAGCGACCCCGAGGCCCGCCTCGCCCTGGTTCCCAGGCCGGAAGCGGGCCGCCGCGTGCTACCGTAACGCCGTGGATCAGGGCGCCGCTGCCTGCGAGGGCAGAGGAAAGTCCGGGCTCCACAGGGTGCTGGGCCTGGTAACACCAGGGCGGGGTGACCCGACGGACAGTGCAACAGAGAACAGACCGCCGATGGATCCTCGGATCACAGGCAAGGGTGAAACGGTGGGGTAAGAGCCCACCGCCGGACTGGCAACAGGACGGGCACGGTAAACCCCCCAGGGAGCAAGACCAAATAGGCCGGCGCACCGCGCAAGCGGCGAGGGTTGACCCGGCCGAGCCGGCGGGTAGGTTGCACGAGGTGGATGGCGACATCCATCCCAGAGGAATGGCGCCCTCCCTCGAGAGAGGCAGACAGAACCCGGCTTACCGATCCACCGGAGCCCCCGCAAGGGGGCTTCGCGCTGCGCCGGCTTCCCCGGCTCCGTGCTTCCATGGAGGGATGCAGCGCCCCGCTCCGAGAACCCTCGCCCTGGCCGTCACGGCCCTGGCCTTCCATGTGGACACGCTGCTGTACTACCTGCTGGTGCCCCTGCTGCCCCGGTACGCGCGGGAGCTCCACCTGGATCCGATGAAAGTGGGCATCCTCTTCGGGAGTTACGCCGTGGCCCTGCTGGCTGCGACCCTGCCGCTGGCGGTGCTCGTGGACCGGATCGGCCGGCGCCGCCCGATGCTCTGGGGGCTGGCCGGACTGGGGGCGGCCACCTTGGTGTTTGCCGTCTCCCGGGACTATTGGCTGCTGGTGGCGGCCCGGGCCCTCCAGGGCATGGCCGGCGCGGCCACCTGGCTGCCCGGCATGGCGCTGCTGGCCGACCACTTTCCCGCGGAGGAACGGGGGCGGGCCATGGGGACCGCCTTTGCCGCGGCGAATCTGGGCATCCTGGTGGGGCCTCCGCTCTCGGGCTTCCTCGACCAGCACATGGGCCCTGCCGCGCCCTTCCTGGTGGGAGCCGCGATGGTGGCGGTGGATGCCGCCGGCCGGGCGTTCCTGCTGCCGGAGACGGAGGCCGTGCGGGGGCCCCGGCTGCCCTTCCGCCAACTCCTGGCCCTCCCGGTGGTGAGGCTCTTCGCGGGCGCCATGGTGCTGGGTTCGGCCCTCTGGGCGCTCCTGGAATCCACGCTGCCTCTCGACATGGACCGCCGCCTGGGCCTTTCCGCCACGGCCATCGGACTCTGTTTCGCCGCAGCGGCCCTGGCCCACACGTTCACCTCGCCGCTCATGGGCCGTCTGTCGGATCGCATCGGCCGGGCCCGGGTGCTTCGCATGGGTCTGGTCCTCGTGGCACTGCTGCTTCCCCTGCCCGCCCTGTTGCCGAAAAGCTGGATGGTGATGGCCGCCATGCTGGCTCTGGGCAGCGCGGCCAGTTTCCTCATGAGCCCGTGCAGTCCTGCGGTGGCCGACCAGGTGGAGCGCCTGGGAAGCCAGAGCTTCGCCTCGGCCTTTTCCATCCTCAACCTGGCCTACTCCGTGGGGATGATGGCCGGCCCCATCGTGGGAGGCGCGCTGGTGCAGGGCCTGGGCGTACCGGGCGCCCTGGGCGTGGCGAGTCTCGGCTTCGGCGCCTACCTCGCGGCCACCCGCGGCGTCAGCGTCTGACTGCCCGGTAGATCCACCGTTCGGCCCCCGGAGCCCAGGCCCGGCCGTCCAAAGCGCCGAAGGCGGCCTCGAGGCCGAACCCGCCCTGCGCCAGGGCGGTCCGGACCTCGGTATCCGTGGGAATCCAGATATCGTGCCGGAAGGTCTTGCCCTGGCAGCGCCGCTCCGTCAGGATCCGCCGCTGATCGCGGCTCCAGCGCACCCGTTCGGCGTAGCCCAGGGTGGGGAAATCCCGCCAGCGGTCCCCGAGGCGCGAGGCGCTCTCCCGCAGCTGGTTCCGGCCGGCCAGATCGAGGAGCAGGATGCCTCCCGGCCGGAGCACCCGGGCGAATTCGGCGATCTGGCGCTGGTTCTCGGCTTCGGTGGCGAAGTAGCCCCAACTCGTGAAGGCGCAGAACACCCCATCGGCGCAGCCGGGGCGGAAGGGCAGGCATCGCAGATCGAGGCGGGCCAGCGGTCCCGGCTGTTCCGCGGCGTGGCGCCGGAGGTTAAGCCGGCTCAGGTCGCCGCCCGCCACCCATAGCCCCTGGGCGGCGAGGTGGGGTCTGAGGCGCCCCCACCCGCAGGGGAGGTCGAGTACCCGGCTGCCGGGCGGCAAGGCCAGGAGTCTGGCCAGAGCCGGGCCTTCGGTTCCCGCGTCCGCCGCCTTGTCCGCATAGATATCAAAGTAGGCGGGGTCGTCGAAGTCCCGGATGAACCAGTCCATGGCGCTCGACCTGAACGCGGGGGGTCGCCTCAGGCTTCCGGTTCTGCCTCGGGCCCGCCTTCGGCCTCGGCCTCGGCTTTGACCAGCTTCACCACCGGCGCAGCGGCCTGGGTGCCCACGATGCCCTTCCACTGGTAGCGGGTGCCGCGCTTCTGGCCGGTCTTGGTGATGAGCTTCTCATCCTCCAGGTCCGTGAACAGGCGGCGGAGGGTGCCCGGGGCCCAGTCGAAATCCTTGAGGCCGAGGGATTCCTGGGCTTCGAAGCTGCTGAGGGAGCCCGCCATCTGGAGCTTCTGGATCAGGCGCTGCTTCATGTCCTGCAACTGGCCCTTGGTCCGCCGGCCGCCGGCTTTCAGATCCGCGGCGGGCGCCTCGGGTGCGGCCGAGGGTTCGGGGCTGCGGGCGGGTGTGGCCGGCGCGGGGGCAGGGGCTGCGACTGTCGAAGCGGCCGCCGGGAAGAAACTGCCGTCCAGGTAGAGATCCTGGGCCAGGTCGCGGAACAGCACCACCACCCCGGCAGGCGCGATGCCCTCCTGCTGGAGGGCGACAATGATCCGGTCGCCAATCCGCTGCTTCTGCTCTCGGGACAGGGAAGAGGATTGAATCATTACCACGGCCATGGGGCACTCCACTATGCAGGGAACCCCTTAATAATACCTCTTTATTTGCTGTGTGCCTGGACAGATTTTTTATTACACTTGGGAAGACGCCTCCAGAGGACACCATGCGCAAGCCCAAAACCAACATGCCCGACGAGCAGCAGCGGTTCGAACGTTTCCTCCGGTCCCGGCAGCTCAAGCTCACCGGCGAGCGGCAGGAACTGGTGGCGGAAGTCTTCGCCCAGGCCCAGCACTTCGATGCGGATCAGCTCCACATGGCGCTGAAGCAGCAGGGCAAAGCCATCAGCCGGGCCACGGTCTACCGGACCCTGGATCTGCTGGTCCAGTGCGGGCTCGTGCGCAAGAGCAGCTTCGGCGATCAACACGCGCATTACGAACCTGTTCGGAGCAATGAGCACCACGACCACCTGATCTGCATGAACTGCCACGGCATCATCGAGTTCTTCCGCCCGGATCTGGAACATTTGCAGGAGGCGATCTGCTCGGAGCACGCCTTCAAGCCGCTGCACCACAGCCTTCAGATCTTCGGGCTTTGCAAGGTCTGCCGGGAGCTTGAGCCGGAGGGTCTGGCCATGTCCCAGCGGATCAGCCAACTGAGTGTTTAATGCTCTCGGGGGGTTCTCCCTGCCACGCAGGCGTGGCAGGGATCTCTGGGTGCGCTGCGCGCACACCCCCGGACCCCCGCGAAGACGCCCGGCGGAGCCGGACTTCTTCGTGTAGCCTTCGTGCTCCTGCCCGGGGCCATGATTTGGGCTGATGGCTGTCCGCCCGGCTTGGCGCTAGGCTAGGTCATGCCGAAACTGACGATCCAGGATCTCCAGCGTCTTCCCAAGACGGATCTGCATGTCCATCTGGACGGCAGTCTTCGCATCGCGACGATTCTCGAACTGGCTGAGCACCAGAAGGTGAAGCTGCCTGCGGATACGGTGGACGGTCTGCGGCCGTTCGTCGAGGTGGGCGAGGACTGCAAGTCATTGGTGGAGTACCTGAAAGCCTTCGACGTCACCCTCTCGGTGATGCAGACCTACGACAGCCTGGTGCGAACCGCCTTCGAACTGGCGGAGGACTCCGCCAGAGAGAATGTGCGCTACCTGGAAGTGCGCTACAGCCCCATCCTCCACCAGCAGAAGGGCCTCACCCTGCACGCCATCGTCCAGGCTGTGCTGGAGGGCCTGGCCCAGGCCGAGAAGCAGTACAACATCAAGACCGGCGTCATTCTCTGCGGCATGCGGCACATCTCCCCGGACATCTCGCTGCGGTTGGCCGATCTCACGGTGGCCTTCAAGAACAAGGGCGTGGTGGGCTTCGATCTGGCCGGCGCCGAGGAGAACTTCCCCGCCAAGCGCCACAAGGACGCCTTCGGCCGGGTGCTCCAGAACAACATCAACTGCACCCTCCATGCGGGCGAGGCCTACGGTCCCGAGAGCATCCATCAGGCCATCCACCTCTGCGGCGCCCATCGCATCGGCCATGGTGTCCGGCTCATCGAGGATGGCGACCTGCTCAACTACGTGAACGACCACCGCATCCCGCTGGAGTGCTGCCCGTCGAGCAATGTGCAGACCAAGGCCGTGAAGAAGATGGCCGACCATCCCATCCGCCTCTTCTACGACCTGGGCCTGCGCGTCACCGTGAACACGGACAACCGCATGGTCACGAACACCACGGTCAGCCGCGAGTTCCAGGTCATCCACGAGGAGCTGGGATTCAACCTCGAGGAGATCAAGGAAGTCATCATCATGGGCTTCAAGAGCGCCTTCCTGCCCTACGCCCTCAAGCGCGCGCTCCTCGCGGAAGTGGTGCACGAGCTGAAGGCGTTCAAGCCCGGCAGCCTGGAAAGCAAACGAGAACATCTCTGATATCCTGACTGGAGAGGTCAGGATTCATGCTGGATCGCTTCGCCGCCTTTCTCGATCGCCACGCCCGGGTGCTGCTGACCACCCATGAAAACCCGGACGGGGATGGTGTGGGCGCCGCGGTGGGACTGGCCGCGCATCTGAAGGCCCAGGGCCGCGAGGCCCGGATCGTGGTCACGCCGTGCCTGCCGGAGAACTTGCGCTTCCTGGACCCCGAAGGCTGGATCGAGGCCCACGACCCAGGGGGCGCCCACCGTGACTTGGCGGGATGGCCGGATGCCTGGGTGCTGGTGGATGCCTCCGAGCCCCATCGCATGGGTCCGCTGTTTCCCGCCTTCGGGGCCACTGGCGCCACCCGCGCCTGCCTGGATCACCACCTGAAGGATGCTCCGGCGGGCTTCGATGAGGAGTTCACGGATGCCATGGCCAGCGCCAGCGCGGAGCTGGTTTATGACCTGGTGCGACCCTGCTTCCCGGGGCCCCTGCCGCCGGTCATGGCCCAGGCGCTGTATGCCGGGATCGTCAGTGACACGGGCAACTTTCGGCACTCGAATGCCACGCCCCGGATCCACCACATCGCCGCGGATCTGCTGGGGCAGGGCATCCATCCTTCCCGCACCTACAACGCCCTCTACCAGACCGCCACGCCCGCCAAGCTGAAACTCTTCGGCCGGGCCCTCGAGGGCCTGCAGCTCCGGGGGGACGGGTGCTTCGCCTATGTGGCCGTGACCCAGGCCGACCTGGTCGCCTGCGGCGCGACGCACGAGGATCTGGATGAGCTGGTGGAAGAACCGCGCAAGCTTCGTGGCGTGGAAGTGGCTGCGCTCTTTTCCGAGGCCGCGGATGGCCGCGCCAAAGTCAGCCTGCGCTCCCGCGAGCGGGTGGATGTGAATGCCGTCTGCCGCCAGTTCGGAGGCGGCGGCCATCGCCTGGCCTCCGGTGCCAAGGCGGCCATGCCGCTGGCGGCCTTCATCGCCCGGGTGGAAGCTGCGGTCCTGGCCCAGATCGCGTGCGACATGGTCCAGAAAATTGTCTAGGCGCAGTTCCTTGCGCGTCTCCCTATTCGATTCCAGACTCAAATGCACCCTCTTCGGCATCCAATGGGATGTCGGACTTCCTGGCGGATTCCCATGGCCCCCAAAGAACCCAGCAGCGCGCCCAAGCTTGAGCTGTTCTGCAAGCTGCAGACGGAGAAGGTGCCCTTCATCGCCAAGGCCCATGTTCCTTCCATCT
The DNA here is from genome assembly GCA_021812805.1 of Acidobacteriota bacterium. Taxonomy (GTDB): domain Bacteria; phylum Acidobacteriota; class Holophagae; order Holophagales; family Holophagaceae; genus Geothrix. The sequence goes on along the minus strand of JAKAMQ010000088.1, from coordinate 5,195 downwards.
TCGGGAAGTTCACCGTCTATGGCTTTCTGGAGCACGCCACGGGGAAGGAGCATCTGGCCGTCGTGAGCGGCGAGATTGACGCCCGGCGGCGCATCCCGGTGCGGATCCACTCCGAATGCTGGACGGGCGACGTGCTGGGCAGCCTGAAGTGCGACTGTCGCCAGCAGCTCGAGGAGGGTCTGCGCCACATCGCTGAGCACGGCGGTATGCTGCTCTATCTGCGCCAGGAGGGCCGTGGCATCGGCCTGCTCAACAAGCTGAAGGCGTACGCCCTGCAGGAACAGGGGCAGGATACGGTCGAGGCCAATCACTCCCTCGGCTTTCCGGACGATCTCCGCACCTACGACTGCGCGGTGGAGATGCTGAAGTTCTTCGGCATCACCCAGGTGAAGCTGCTCACCAACAACCCGCGAAAGATCGGCGCCCTGGAATCGGCGGGCATCGAGGTGGAGCGGGAGCGGCATCAGCTCGCCGCCAACCCCTACAACCTGCGCTACCTCAAGACCAAGGCCCGCAAGAGCGGGCACATGCTGGATTTCGAAGAAGAAGCGCTGTCATAGGCTCTTCAACGCCGCAAGTTCCTGCGGGGTGAGGAAACGCCACTCGCCAGGTTTCAGGAACTGGTCCGCCAGGGGGCCGAACTGGACGCGGCGGAGTTTGCTGACGGGATGACCGACGGCGGCGAACATGCGCCGGATCTGCTGGTTCTTCCCTTCGGTGAGGGTGACCTTCAACCAGGGGTTGTCACCTTTCTCGGCGATCTCGATATGGCAGGGCTTGAGCCGCCGCCCGCTCAGGCGGAACCCTTCCCGGAACTCCTGGAGGGTTTCCGGCTTGGGCGTGCGGTGCACCTTGACCAGATAGACCTTGGGAACCTCGTGGTCGGGGCCGGACAGGGTCTGGGCCAGGGCGCCATCGTTCGTGAGCAGCAGCAGGCCTTCGGAATTGAAATCAAGCCGGCCCACGGGATAGACCCGGGCATCCACGCCCTTCAGGAGGGCCATCACCGTGGGGCGGCCCTGGTCGTCCTTCACCGTGGTGACATAGCCCTTGGGTTTGTTCATCAGAAGGTAGACCGGCGCCTCGCGGTGGATGGGCATCAGGTCCACGGTGATCTCGTCGCGCGTGGGATCGGCCTTGGCGCCAAGCTCGGCGACGGTCTGCCCGTTCACCTGGACCCGGCCCTCGAGGATGATGGCTTCGCAGGCCCGGCGGCTGGCGATGCCTGCGGCGGCCAGCAGTTTCTGGAGGCGCTCCGTTCCGGGACGCGGGCCCCGGGGGGCGGCAGCTGGCGCGGGACGTCGCCGGGGCGCAACGGGGCGGGCGGCGGTCTTCGGCCCTTTCAGGGCGGGCTTGGCCATGGCATCTCCTTCGGCATCTCACGACGCGGACAGATCAGTCTAGCAGGCCCCGGTGGGCTGCCGGGCCGGGCCTCCGCCTCAGCGGGCGTGGGCATGGGTGGCCCTCAGGAAATAGTGGATGCCGGAGGCCAGCACCAGGGCTGCGACCAGGTAGTACATGGCGGGATGGAGCCGGGCCATCCAGGGATGGGGCCCGAGGGCGTTGAAGCACAGACCCAGCGAAACGGCGACCAGCTGGGTGGCCGTGCTCAGTTTGCCGAGCAGGCTCGGCTGGAAGCGGCTGGTGCTGAGGCGGTCCACGGAGGCGAACGCGTAGAAGGAGATCACCAGATCGCGGGAGATCGCCAAAATGGCCACCCACACGGGGATGGGCGCCGTCATGCCGTCGGTCCGCCAGGCCATGAGGATGAAGGCCGTGGTCATGAGGAGCTTGTCGGCCGCTGGGTCCATCATCGCCCCCAGATCCGAACGCTGGTTGAAGGCGCGGGCGATGAACCCGTCCAGCAGATCCGTGATCCCCGCCGCCGCGAAGATGATGAAGGCCTGCCAATAGTGTCCATACCAGACCGCGATGGCGAAGAAAGGAACCGCCAGGATCCGGAGCAGGGTCAGAACATTGGGCAGGGTCAGGGACCGGGAGGGACGCATCCAGGATAGTCTAGACGCAGATCACTTCCTGTTTGCGGGCCCTTGTCGCAAGCTTGAAAGGGGTTACACTCGAGGTCGGAGTTGAGATTATGACTCATAATCAATCAGTCCCACTCAGCTGCCTCCAGCCCGGAGAGCAGGGGGAGGTGGTGCAGGTGAAGGCGCAGGGAACCATCCGTCAGCGTTTGCTGGAAATGGGCTTTATCCGCGGGGCCCGCCTGCGGGTGGAGAAGCTGGCCCCCCTGGGGGATCCCATGGAACTCGTGATCAAGGGCTACCATCTGTCCCTCCGCCGGGAGGAGAGCGGTTGCATTCTGGTTCAGCGGGTGGCTTGATGCCGATGGTCATCGCCCTCGCCGGCAACCCCAATTGCGGGAAGACGACCATTTTCAATGCCCTGACCGGGGCCCGGCACCATGTCGGGAACTGGCCGGGTGTGACCGTGGAGCGGCGGAGTGGCACCTTCGAGCAGGACGGCCTGGTGCTGGAGGTGGTGGACCTGCCCGGCACCTATTCCCTCTCCACCCGCAGCGAGGATGAGCGGGTGGCGGCCCAGGCCCTGGCCTCGCCCGAAGTGGACCTGGTCCTCAACGTGCTCGATGCCTCCAATCTGGAGCGGAATCTCTACCTCAGCACCCAGCTGCTGGAGCTGGGCAAGCCGGTGGTCTTCGTTCTGAACATGATGGACGATGCCCTGAAGCGGGGCGTCCAGGTGGATCTGGAAGCGCTGGAAAGCCTGCTGGGCGGCCCGGTTGTCGCCACCGTGGGGAACCGGGAGGAAGGCATCGGCCCCCTGAAGCGCCTGCTGGCCTCCCTGGCCCGGGGCGAGACCGCGCGCTGCCGGCCCATCGCCGTGGACTACGGGCACGATCTGGAAGGTGAACTGAAGAAGCTGGAAAGGGAGATCCAGCGGGACGAAACCCTGGCGGCGAGCATGCCGCCCCGCTGGCTGGCCCTCCAGTTGCTGGAAGGGAGCCCGGCGGTCAAGACGGCCCTTACGGAGAGCCATGCGCGCGAAGCTATTGGACAGCAGTTGTCTAAAAGCACCGCATTCCTGGAACACCACCTTGGCCAGGATGCGGCCACCCTGGTGGCCGAGGGCCGCTACGGATTCGCGCATGGATTGGTGAAAGAGGCGGCCCCCACGCCGGAGGCGGAGGGCACGACCGCCACTGCGCGGCTGGATGCCCTCCTCACCCACCGCTACCTGGGCATTCCCATCTTCATCGTCATTCTGGGATTGGTGTACTCGGTCTCGTTCATTCTCGGGAAGATACCCCAGGATTGGATCGCCGAGGGCTTCAAGGCGCTGTCCTCCTTCGCCGGCAACCACCTTCCCCCCGGCGAACTCACCAGCCTGCTGGTGGATGGGGTCATCCCGGGGGTGAGCGCGGTCATCGTCTTCGTGCCCGTGATCATGATCCTCATGGGCTGCATCGCGTTCCTCGAAGACACGGGCTACATGGCCCGGGCCGCCTTCATCATGGATCGCCTGATGCACGTGATGGGCCTTCACGGGAAGAGCTTCATCCCGCTCATCATGGGCAGCGGCTGCAACGTGCCGGCCATCCAGGCCGCGCGCACCATCGAGAGCCGCCAGGACCGCCTGATCACCATTCTCGTGACGCCGCTGGTGTCCTGCTCGGCGCGCCTCCAGATCTACATCGTCATCGCGGGCACCTTCTTCACCCCGGTAAAGGCCGCCATGGTCATCGTGGCGATGCACTTCCTCGGGCTCGGCCTGGCGGTGCTCGTGGGCCGGCTGCTGCGATCGGCGCTGTTCAGCGGGCCCAGTTCGCCGTTCGTGATGGAGCTGCCTCCGTACCGCCTGCCGGTGCTGAAGAGCACGCTGGTGCACATGTGGGAGAAAGGTTCCATCTTCCTCACGCGGGCGGGCACGACCATCTTCGCGGGGGCTACGCTGGTGTGGTTCCTGTCCCGCTATCCCGGTATCGCCAACCCCCAGTGGACCGAGGATTACCTCCAGCAGCGCCAGGCCGTGCTGGCCCTGCACCTGCCGCAGGCCCAGACCGACAGCCGGATGCGCGCGCTGGACCTGGCCCGCGAGAGCCGCATCGTCAACAGCAGCTTCGCCGCCCGGATCGGGCAGCGGGTCGCGCCGGTGCTCCAGCCGATCCTGGACCCCGACCACCGGCGCCGCGAGGCGTGGAAGGATGTCATCGCCCTCACGGCCGGATTCGTCGCCAAGGAGATCGTGGTCTCCACCATGGCCGTCATCCATCAGGCCAGCGATGAGCCCAGGCCCGGCGAGCGGCTGAGCCCCCTGCAGGTCGCCCTTCGCGACCGTTCGGGCCTCACGCCCCTCACGGCCCTGGCCTTCATGATCTTCACCCTCATCTACACACCCTGCCTAGGCACGGTGGCCATGATCCGCCGCGAGGCGGGAAGCTGGGGGTGGGCGGGGCTTTCCGTCGCCTATGGCCTGGTGCTTGGATGGGGGCTGGCATGGATGACCGTGGTGATCGGCCGGTGGATGGGCTACGCGTGAGGCAGCTATGAACCTGCAAACCCTGATTGCAATGTCGCTGGTGCTGGCCGCCGCCCTCTGGTTCGCCCGGGGGTTCCTGTGGGCCGCCCTGGGCCGCGGCGGCTGCGCCAGCGGCGGTTCCTGCGGATCCTGCCGTTCGGCCGGATGCAACGTCGCCCGGTTCGAGGCCATCCGTGTGGCGCAGGAGGCGCAAGCCAAGCGCTCCCGATCCGTCAAATAAAGACCGGCAGGGTGGAACCGGCCTCCGGTGCCTTCAAGGGGGCCGGATCGGCAGGGAGGTATGCGGGCTGCCACATGGTTTCCGCGATCACTCCGGGGATCAGGTCGTCCTCCATGGGCCGGCCTGCCACGCCGGAGGCCTGGGCTTCCCGGGCCACACCCGCGGCCACATGGGCGGTGACATCGCGGATCCGGGCCACGGACGGGAAGAGGCTCCCGGCTTCCAGCTCCGCGTCGTTCACCTCTTCAGCCAGGTGCCGCGCGGCGGTGGCGAACATGCTGTCGGTCACTTCCCGGGCTTCAGAGACCCGCGCGCCCAGCCCCACACCGGGGAAGATGAACACATTGTTGCCCTGGCCGATGCGGTGTTCGCGTCCCTGGTACACCACCGGCTCGGACGGGCCGCCGGTGGCGACCAGCGCGCGCCCCTCCGTCCAGGCGATGAGATCCTGGGGGCG
>JAKAMQ010000087.1 GCA_021812805.1 Acidobacteriota bacterium | reverse complement strand
CGTATCGTGAAGCAGAGCAGGTATCTCAGGCACTTCAGCGCCGAGATGCGCTGGGCCTGAGGCCCGGCAGCATCAGGCCTGGGCGGCCTCCAGGGCGCCCTGGGCGGCCTCCCAGTCGGACATGGCGTAGGCCAGCTCCGATTCCAGGGCTTTCTGGGCGTCGAGTCCGGCGTTGAAGGCCTGCCAGTCTGAAGGATCCATCCCCGCAAGCTCCGACTGGAGGGCGGTCAGCTTGCTTTCCAGTTCCGTGACGCGAGCCTCGGCCTCCCCGGCGAGGCGCTCCAAGCGTTTCAGCTGTTTCTGTTTTTCCTTGTCCACGGGCCTGGGCTTCACGGGCGGAGGTTCGGATGTCCTCACCTCGGGCTTCCGGGCCTCGGGCTTTGGCGCGGCTTCAGGCATGGGACTTCCCGCCAGATCCTCGTCCCCCAGGTCCAGATCCACCCAGGCCTGGTGCTCCTCGTAGCTACCTTCACGGTACTCCGCCCTGCCCTCGTGGACACGGAGCAGGGTGTCGGCGACGCGGCCCAGCAGGTAGCGGTCGTGGGTCACGACGAGCACGGCGCCGGAGAAGCTCAGGATCGTGTCCTCCATGGCCTCCATGCTGGGGATGTCCATGTGGTTGGTGGGTTCGTCCAGCAGCAGGAGGTTCACGCCCTGGCGGATGAGCGTGGCCACACTGAGGCGCGCCCGTTCGCCCCCGGAAAGGGCTGTCACAGGCTTATCCACGTCATCGCCGCGGAACTGGAACTTGGCCAGGAAGCCCAGCACATCCTGCTTCACAGCCTGGGGGTTCACGGCGTGGATCTGCTGGAAGACCGTGTTGCGCGCATCGAGGTTCCGGTGGTGCTGATCAAAGTAGCCCAGCCGGACCTGGCTGCCCAGGCGGGCCTGCCCGGTGATGAAGGGAATCTCCCCCGCAATGGCCTTCAGCAACGTGGATTTCCCGGTGCCGTTCAAGCCGACGATGCCGAGGCGCTGGCCACGCTTGACCTGGAGCTGTTCCAGCGGCGCATAGAGGGCCTTGCCATCCCAGCCCACGCTGGCATTCTCCAGCACCAGCGCCACGTCCCCACCGCGCTGGGTCTCCGGGAACGAGAACTTCACCTTGCGGCGGTCCCGCAGGGGCCTCTGGATGCGGTCCAGCTTGGAGAGGTGCGTGCGCCGGCCTCGGGCCTGCTTGGTGTTCTGGCCCGCGATGTTGCGGCGGATGTACTCCTCCTGCTTCTTGATGTAGGCCTGCTGCTGCTCGTAGTGGCGTTCGAGCAGTTCCAGTTCCTGCTCCTTCTTGTCCATGAACTCGGAATAGTTCCCCTCGTAGACGCGGGATCTACCCTGCTCGATCTCGAGAATCTCCGTGGCGGTCTTGTCGAGGAAATAGCGGTCGTGGCTGATGACGGCCACCGTGGCATCCGTCTCCTGGATGAAGTCCTCCAGCCACCGCAGGCTCGGCAGGTCCAGATGGTTCGTGGGCTCGTCCAGCAGGAGCAGATCCTGCCCCTGCAGGATGGCCTTGGCGAGCATGACCCGACTTTTCTGGCCGCCCGACAGCGTTTCCACGGGGCGCTCGAAATCGGCGGCGGTGAAGCCCAGGGCCTGGAGGATGGTTTCGGCGCGGGCGCGGATGCTGAAGCCGTCGAGGTGCTCGAAGGCTTCCGTCACGGTCTGGTAGCGCGCCATCACCGCGTCAAGATCAGCCCCGGCCTCACCCATGCGGTGCTCCAGCTCCCGCATCTCATGTTGCAGCCTCTCCACGTCGCCGAAGGCCGCCAGGGCTTCCTCCAGCACGTTTCCGCCGGTCTCCGGGGTGAGATCCTGGGCGTAATGGCCCATGCGGATCCCCCGCTCCTTCGTGGGCCGCACCACCGTGCCGTGGTCGGGTTCCAGCTGGCCCAGCAGCAGCTTGAAGACCGTGCTCTTCCCGGCCCCGTTGCGGCCGATGACGCCCCAGCACTCGCCCTCCTGGATCGCCCAGGTGACATCCTTCAGCACCTCCTGGGGGCCGAAGCGGAGATCAATGTGATTGAGGGAAGCGAGCATGGGCGCAGTTGTTGGCAGTCAGCTATCGGCGATGAGGCGACTGCCAGCGGATAGCGGAAAGCTGACAGCGCGAAGGCCACCCTGCGGTGGCCTTCGGTTTTGGTGGAGCCAATCGGGATCGAACCGACGACCTCTTGCATGCCATGCAAGCGCTCTCCCAGCTGAGCTATGGCCCCATGCGGGAAGTCCCAGTATCACACGCTCCTGGGCCGCGCGCAAGCGGCGATTCACCGCGGAGCGAGCCGCAGCCGCTGCCCGACCCGGATCCGGCTGCCCTTCAGCCTGTTCCAACGCCGGAGTTCCGACACCCCGAGATGATGCTCGCGGGCAATGGCATCGAGGGTTTCTCCGCGGCGCACGATATGGATGCCGCCCTTGGACCGAACCTCCCGCCGCCGGGCCCGGGGCTCGGCAGCACCCGGCAGCCGCACCCGGTCGCCCGGGTGGAGGCGACGGGCCGCTTCGGGGTTGAGGCGGATCAGTTCACCCAAGGGCACGCCATGGGCGCGGGCCAGACGGGCCAAGGTGTCCCCGCGGCGGGCCCGGACCTCGCGCGGTTCCGGCGCACGGACGCCCCGCTGGATCGGAGGGGGAGGCGGTGGGGCTTGGACAGGGATGGGTTCGGTGGTGGGGGACTGAACCGTGGGCCCGGCGGCGCCCAATGCGGACGAACCGGCGGACGAACCGGCGGCCGGGACGGGAGCCGGGATCGGAGTCGGGAGGGTCCTGTCCTGCGGCGCTTGCGGCAGAGAGGCCACATCTGCGCCCGGCAGGTAGGGGAGCGCGGGAAGCTGCTTGGGGCGTGGCCCCTCGGAGGCGGTCTCAGCCTCTGGAATCCGGAGGCGCCGGCCGATCCTGAACTGCTTTCGCGAGATGTCGTTCTCGGCCAGCAGGTCCTCGGCATCCACCTTGAACCGGCGGGCCACACCCAGCAGCGTATCCCCCCGGCGGATGCGGTAGATCCGCTCCCGGACGGGCTTCCCGACCCCTTCCCGGGCCAGGGCCCTGGAGCAGAGGAGGCCTTTCCCGGCGGGTACCCGGACGGTATAGGAACCCGGGGGCGTGACCCCCCGCAGGAGCTCCGGATTCAGTTCCCGCAAGGTGGCGGTATCGGTGCCCGCCAACCGCGCGATCACAGCAAGGCTGGTCCGGGAGTGGACTTCCACCGTCTCAAAAGTGAAGGGCGGGAGGGGTTGGACCTGGATTCCGTAGCGGTCCGGATGCCGCCCCACGAGGATGGCCGCGCACAGTTCCGGCACGTAGTTCTTGGTCTCGTTGCGCAGCCAGCGGGAGCGGGCGAGATCCCAGAAGTTGCGGGTGCCGAGGTTCTCGGACGCCCGCTCCAGGCTCAGCGGCCCTGCGTTGTAGCTGCTCACTGCGAGATACCAGTCACCCGTATCCTGGTAGAGGCGTTTCAGGTAGCGGGCCGCAGCGCGCGTGGCCTTCACCGGATCGCGCCGTTCCTCCACCCAGCGGTTGCTGGCCAGCCCGTACAGCCGGCCCGTGGAACGGATGAACTGCCACATGCCCAGGGCCCGGGCGCGGCTCTTGGCCTCGTTCCGGAAGCCGGACTCGATGACCGCGAGGTAGGCCAGGTCCTGGGGAATCCCTTCCTCGGAGAAGACCTGGCGAATCAGGGGCAGATATTCGGAGGCGCGCCCCAGGGCGTTCTCGATGAAGCCCTTCTTCACGGTGGTGAAGAGGTTCACCCAGGTCAGCACCTTGTCGTTCAGGTCAATGGGAAAGTCGTAGGTGGTGTCCCGCTCGGCGGTCCGCACCCGGTTCAGCTCGGCGCGGAGATCCTCCCCGCTGAGCGTGAGCACCTCGGCGGGCTCCTTGAGGCCATCCCCGGTTCCCCCGCCTTCCTGGTCGGGGATCTGCGAAGCCAGATCCTGCACCTGTTGCAGGAGGGTCTGCACCTCCGGCTTGCTCAGCAGCATCGCGGACCAGTCGGCGGTGAGCACATCCACGTCGTCGAGGCGGTCCGACGCCGTGGCGAAATCCTCGGCCGCGACCGCCTGGGAGGCTTGATTCACCAGCTCCTTGAGGCGGGCGATGCGGGTGGCATCGGTTTCCGGGGGCTCGGGCGGTGCCGGCACAACCTGGGCGGCCACCGGAACCGGGGCCGGTGGCCTGGCAGGCGGGGCCTGCGGGGGCGTCAAACCCCAGGCGAGCAGGGCCGTCAGGAGAGGCCAGGCCATGGTGGCCTAGTGGCTCTCGGCGCTCACCAGGGCCTCGTAGGCCGCGGCGTCCAGGAGGCCCGCGGCCAGGTCCCCCTTGAGGCGCACCTTGACCATCCAGCCCTTGCCATAGGGATCCTCGTTCACGGCTTCGGGATGATCCACCAGGCCCGCGTTCACCTCGATGATCTCGGAAGCGGAGGGCATGTTGAGTTCGGAAACGGTTTTCACGGATTCCACCGTGCCGAACTCCTCCCCGGTCTCGAAGGCATCGCCCGCTTCGGGCAGATCCACGAACACCACATCGCCCAGCGCATCCTGCGCGTAGTGGGTGATGCCCACCAGGGCCGTGCCATCGCCCTGGGGCTTCAGCCACTCGTGGTCCTTGGTGTATTTCAGGTCAGCAGGAAACATGGGGCCTCCAGGAATGGGCGTGTTGGTGAGGGACGACAGCCAATGGCTGAACGCTACTTCTGCCGCTTGTAGAAGGGGGTTGGAATGATCTCGGCATCCACGGCCCGGCCGCGGATCTCGATCTGGATGCGCCCCCCGATCTTGGCCCGTTCCGTGGGAACGTAGGCCAAGCCGAGGTTGATGCCGCAGGTCGGGGACGGGGCGGCGCTGGTGACGAAGCCGATCGGCTTCCCATCCTGCACCACGGGCATGTGGTCGCGGGCGATGTCGCGCCTCTCGAGGGTCTTGAAGCCCACCAGCTTCCGGGGCGCGGGCGCCGCCTTGGCCGCCAGCAGCGCCTCGCGGCCGATGAAGTCACCCTTGTCCAGCTTCACGATCCAGGCCAGCCCGGCCTCCAGGGCGTGGATGGTGTCGTCAATCTCGTGGCCGTAGAGGGCCATCTTGCACTCCAGGCGCAGGGTGTTGCGGCAGCCGAGCCCGGCAGGCAGCAGGCCGTGGGGCTTCCCCGCGGCCATCACGGCATTCCAGAGCCGCTCGGCATCCCCGGCGGCGCAGTAGAGCTCGAAACCATCCTCGCCCGTGTAGCCCGTGCGGCTGATGAGGCACGGGATCCCGGCCACCTCACCGTGGGTGAAGAAGTAGTAGCCGATGGGCTCCAGCGCGGTCTTGGTGAGGGGCTGGAGGATGCTCACAGACAGGGGCCCCTGCAGGGCGATCTGGCCCGTGGCGGGGCTCTCGTTCACCACCGTGCAGTCATAGCCCTTCGCATGCTGCTGCACCCAGGCGAAGTCCTTGTCGGAGTTGCCGGCGTTCACCACCAGCAGGAATTCCTGTTCACCCTCGCGGTAGACCAGCAGGTCGTCCACGAAAGTGCCGTTCTCGTAGAGGAAGGCTGTGTAGTGGACCTGGCCGATGACCAGCTTCGACACGGCATTGGGCGTCAGATGCTCCACCAGGGCCAGGGCGCCGGGGCCCTTCACGCGGATCTCGCCCATGTGGCTCACGTCGAAAAGGCCGGCCTTGGTGCGCACCGCCTCGTGCTCCGCGAGAATGCCCGCCGGATACTGCACCGGCATGTCCCAGCCGCCGAAATCCACCATCTTCGCGTTCAGGGCCCGGTGAGCGGCGTTGAGCGGCGTTTTCTTGAGCTCGGCGGCAACGGTGGACATGGCGGCTCCAGGGAGAAGCTCCAGTCTATCGCTCCGGCCGCCAGGGCAGAAGGCCCGGAAGCTCCCAGCCCAGGCGCCAATGTCCATCTGGCTCGGGCGTTGTGACGAGGCGCACAGCGAGCGGGAGGATCGCCACGCCCGCCGCCACCGCGCGATCCAGCTCCGCCGCATAGGCCGGATCCACCCGGCGGGCCGCGTCGAAGCAGGAGACATCGGCGCGGTGAACGAAGAAGGCGATGGCCGCCCGGTGCCCTTCGCGAAGCATGACCTGGAGTTCACGCAAGTGCTTGATCCCCCGCTCCGTGACGGCATCCGGGAACAGGACCCAGTCGCCCTCCTTCAACGTGGCATTTTTCACCTCGATGAAGACCTGGCGGCCCTCCGCATCCAGGGCCAGCACGTCAATGCGGCTGCGCTCCGCGCCGTACTTCACCTCTGTGCGGACGGCCTGCAAGCCAGACAGGCCGGGCAGGACATCCCGGCGCGCGGCCTCGGCCACCACGCGATTGGGCATGCCGGTATCCACCCCGATCCAGTTTCCCGCGCCCCGCTCGCAGGCCAGCCAGGTGTATTTCAGCTTCCGGTCGGGGTTGGCGGCGGGCTCCAGCAGCACCCGGTCACCGGGTTCCCAGCAGGTCTTCATGGTGCCGGTGTTCGTGCAGTGGGCCGTGATGACCGTGCCATCCTCCAGCCGCACATCCGCCAGGAACCGCTGGTACCGCTGGAGAAGCGAGCCCGGGATCAGGCCGCGTTTCTCGAGGATGGGAGCCTTCACGGCCAAGCGGCCAGGATGCGGTCCACGGCCTCCCCCAAGTCCTCGGCCACGAGATCAGCCCCTTCGGAATCCACGGAATGGCCGTAACCGGTGCGGACCAGGGCCACGCGGCAGCCGGCCCGGCGCCCCGCTTCCAGGTCGAGCGCCTTGTCGCCGATCATCCAGGAATGGCCCAGATCCAGGCCATGCTCCTCCGCCGCCTTCAGCAACATGCCGGGATTGGGCTTCCGGTCCGGGTGGTCCGCCACGGCGTACTCGCCCAGCCCCTTGGCGTGATGGGGCGCAGCGTACACGGCGTCCACGCGGGCCTGCTCCTGGGCCAGCAGGGCTTCCATGCGGCTCATCACCGCCTCGAATTCCCGCCATCCGTAGCGACCACGGCCGATGCCGCTCTGGTTGGTCACCACCACCACCGGGATGCCCCGGGCATTGAGCTTCGCGACCGCCGCCGCGGCTCCGGGAATGAGGGAGAGCTGGTCCGGATCGGAGAGGTAGTCCACCTCTTCGTTCAGGGTGCCATCGCGGTCGAGGAAGACGGCGGGTCTCACGCAATACCTCCTGATCGGGTCGCCCCCAGTCTGGCATGCGCCGGTCATTCCAGCGGCAGGCAGAGGCGGCTCCGGGTGCCGTCCGCGGTGTTCTCCAGCGTCAGGGTGCCCCGATAGGCGCTGGCCACCTGGGCGCAGGCCGGCAGCCCCGCGCCGGGCTTCCGGCCCACGGTGTCGGGCACCGCGCGGAGCCCCGGGAAGGGCTCGAACGCATTGGCGAGAGCCTCCGGCACCAGGGGGCCGCCATCGTCCTCCACTTCAAGGCAACAGGTGCCTTCGCCGCCCCAGGTGCGCAGGGTGAGGTGGGTGGTGGCTCCGGCGAGGCCATGCTGGACCAGATGGCCCAGGAGGTCCGCGAAATCCTGGTACACCCCGAAGGCCCGGTCCTGCTCCGCCTGGAGGTTCAGCGTGAGCGAGATGTGAGCGGGCAGCCCGCCTTCCACCTTCATCAGGTCGAGTTCCTGCTGGAGGAGGGCATGCAGGCAGATCCATTCGGGCAGGGCGGGCCCGCCCTGCCCCGCCCGCCGCAGCAGGGCATTCACGAGGCCTTCGACCTCCCCGATCGCTTGGTGGATCTCGTTCAGGGAGCGGTGGCAGTCGCCCCGTTCTTCTGGGGGCGGCATGGCGGGGTAGGCCATGAATCCTTCCAGGGCCGTGACTTCCGACTGGAGTGCCTTGACCGGATCCTGCAGCCGATGGGCCATGCTGAGGAAGAGGTCCCCCAGGGCAGCTTTGCGGTCCTGGACGCCGAGGGCCTTCTGGGCCGCCTGGAGGTCCAGATACGCGGCCTCCATGCGCTCATAACTGGCCCCCAGGGCCCGGCTGGTCTCGTCGAGGTTCCGGATCAGGTCCGCATTCTCCAGGCTCACATTGAGCAGCTCGGCGTAAAGGGCTGTCAATTCCAGTTCGAAGGCCTGGAAAGGCGGCGTCTTCCGTCCAGCCGCCAGGAAAACCGCCACGCCGGGTGCAGGCGAGTGCCCTTGCAGGGGCAGCAGCAGGCCATGGGTGCGCGCATCCCACAGACCGGCCGCGGCGGCGGGCTCCCAGAGCGCCGATTGGATGAGGGATTCTCCGGAGATGGGGCGGCCTCCGGGCGACTCGGCCAACCGGCGCGGCAAGACGTGGTCGCGGGGCAGCACCGGGGCCTCCTGGCACACGCCGCCGGACCAGCGCTGTCCCTGGAAGTAGCCGCCGCTGGGGTGAAGCGCATAGATGCTCAGGCAGTCGAGGGACAGATCCTCTCCGAGCTGCTGAAGGGACCGGCGGATCATCTCGGCGGTGTCACGGACGGGGATGAGATCCCGGCCGAGGTCCAGCAGGCGGGAAAGCAGGCGGTTGCGGACTTCGAGGGCGGACTGGGCCTCCAGCAGCTTCTGGTTGGCCCCCTGGGCCTGACGAAGCTGGACCTCCAGGCGTTCCACGACCTGCTGGCTGAACTGGCGCAAGGCGGCCCCTTCCCGGCCCTGCTCCAGGTGGTCCCGCTGGCCGCTCAGGTAGGCCTCGACCTGCCCCACGAACTGGAACGGATCAATGGGCTTGGAGATGAAGCCATCACAGCCGGTCACCAGGGCTGTCTCGCGATCGCTGCGCATGGTCCTGGCCGTGAGGGCCACGATGAGGCAGGCGGCACAGCCAGGATGCTTGCGGAGCTTGGTGGCCACCTCGAAGCCCGAGAGGCCGGGCAGATTGATGTCGAGAAGGATCAGATCCGGCGCAAGGGCCACTGCCATGTCGAAGCCGGTCATGCCGTCCTCGGCCCAGTGCACCTCGTAGCCCGCCTGCGACAACAGCCGCTGGACGAGCCTCCAGTTCATGGCGTTGTCCTCGATGCAAAGAATCCGTCGCGCTGGAGTCATTCCGTCTCCCCCTCCAGGATGGGCATCTCGACCACGAAAGAGCTGCCTTCGCCCTTCTGACTCGTGGCCCAGATGCGGCCGTTCATCAGGCCCATGAAGCGCTGGGAGATCGCCAGTCCCAGGCCGGTGCCGCCGAATCGGCGGGCGATGCTGCCGTCCACCTGCTGGAACGGCTTGAACAGGCGGCCCATCTCCTCTTCGGACATGCCGATGCCGGTATCCGTGATCCGGACCTGGAGACGCCCTCCCTGGGCTTCCACCGCGAGGGTGACGGTGCCGACCTCCGTGAACTTCACCGCGTTCGCCACGAGGTTGATGAAGACCTGGCGCAGGCGGTCGCGGTCGCCCATCACCCTGAAGGGCTGCTCCGGACGCTGGAAGTCCAGACGGATCGGCCGGCCCTGGATCAGCCCCGTGGCCATGGCCCGGACCTCGTCCAGGAGCGCCACGGGATCCACAGGTTCCAGGTCCAGCTCCATCTTCCCGGCCTCGATCTTGGACAGGTCCAGGATCGAGTCAATGAGCCCCAGGAGGGACTTGCCGTTCTGGTAGATGATCTGGAGATCCTCCCGGGCATCGGGATGCAGGCGGCCGGAAGGATCCTGCATCAGCATGCCGGAGAAGCCGATGATCGCGTTGAGCGGGGTTCTCAGCTCATGGCTCATGTTCGCCAGGAACTCATCCTTGAGCTGATCCACTTCCTTGAGCTTCTGGAAGCTGGCCAGCAGGCTCTCGTTCAGCTCCCGCAGTTCATGGGTCTTCTCCTGCACCTTCTCCTCGAGGGTGGAGGCCCAGGCCCGCAGTTCCCCGCGGCTCTGCTCCAGCCCGCGGGTGCGCTCATGCACCAGCTGCTCGAGGTTGGCGCGGATCTCCTCCAGCTCCCAGATAGTCTCCATGAGCTGCCGGGTGCGCTCCTGCACCCGGTA
Source organism: Acidobacteriota bacterium (assembly GCA_021812805.1). Taxonomy (GTDB): domain Bacteria; phylum Acidobacteriota; class Holophagae; order Holophagales; family Holophagaceae; genus Geothrix. The sequence continues at coordinate 1,405 of JAKAMQ010000087.1, read as the reverse complement.
TTCGAGGAGCCGGTTCTGCCGCTCGATCTCGTCGCGGGAAGCCCGCAACCGGTCGGTCATGACGGCAAAGGACTGGCTCAGATCCTGGATTTCATCCCGGGAACGGGTGGCCACGACGACGGGTTCCAGATGGCCCTGGGCCACTTTCTGCGCCGCCTCGGTGAGCTGGACCACGGGCTGGAGGTAGCGGTTCGACAGGAAAACCGCCGCCCCCAGGCCGAGGATGAGGGTGATCAGGCCGACGAGCAGGCTGGCGTGGATGATGTCCAGTTCCGCCCGCCGGGTGCCCTCGGTGGTGAAGCCGATCACCAAGGTGCCGACCCGGCCGGCCTGGGGTTCCTCGTAGAAGACGGGGACCACCGCCACCAGCACCCCTTCGTCGCCGCGCGTGAAGGTACGGGAAAGGCCGCTCTGCTGGACATAGGATGCAGCCCAGCCAGGCGTTGCGGGCGTGCTATCGAGGATCTTCCCGCTGGCATCGAAAACCGCGCTGAAACGGAAGGCCGGAAGGTTCTGGACACCCTGGAGCACCCGGGCCACATCCCGCGGGCTACCGGCACTCACCGCAGGGCTGAGCGCGTAGCTCGCCGTCTCAGCGACCTGCCGGGCGCTCAGCTCGGCCTGGGCCAGGATCTGGCGGTCCACCCACCGCGGGTAGTAGAGCAGATTGAACGTGATGAAGCTGAAGACGAGCATGCCGATGACGGCGCTCAGCTTCGTCTTGATGGACATGCGAATCATGCAGGAGCCCGGGACTGGCTCCTAGGCTAGCAGTTGATTACAGTTTGAAGAGATTCACTTCGTGATTGAGCATGTGGACCTGGACGCCCAGCTGCTCGACGTAGGCGCTGGAATCCGCGATGGCGCGCTCGCTTTCCATGGCCTTCCCGAGCACCTGGTTCATGGTTTCCTTCATGGACAGCGCATGTTCCTCCTGGCGCGCGAGAATCTCGTGCAGATTGGAAGCCAGCGTGCGGACCTGCTCGGTGGCTCTGGCAATCTCATCGCTGCCGGTGCTCTGCTCCTTGGTGGAATCGCGGACGACGCTGGTGGCCTCCTGGACGTTCATGGCCAGGGACAGGATGTAGTTGCTGGTCTGCTGCTGTTCCTCGATGACCGAGCGGATCGTCTCCACCTGGGTGTGGATGTTCCGGTTGGCCTCGTGGATGAGGGCGGCCTGCCCGGCCTGCTGGAGGGTTTCCGTGAGGATGCTCTCCACCACGCTGTCCGTCTCGCTGACGGATTCGAGAATCGCCTGGAGGGCCTCCTCACTCTGACGCACGGAGTCGGAGCCGTCCCGCACCGCATCCAGTCCCAGTTCCACCTGCTGGTAGGCCTTGCGGATCTCCGTCTGAAGGGTGCCGATGATCTGCTGGATATCCCGGGTGGAGCGCCCGGTCTGCTC